>JAFYRH010000216.1 GCA_017559555.1 Clostridia bacterium | reverse complement strand
GTTATTAAACCATCTCTTCAATATGATAAATGTAGTCAAGGGAGCGCAAAGCCTCGATGATTTGGCTGTGCGTTTTGTATTTCTTCAATTCTTGACTGCTGATCGAAATTGAAATTGAATATACGCTTAAGCCGGAATGTTGATATGCGGTGTTCATTTCAATATCGTCAATGGTCAGGCCCAAGCGACGGATGGTGGTCACGAAGTCCTGGAGATTTTCTCTGCTTTTGAGCTCCAGGTGCACTTCAAAGTGGTTAGAGCGGTTTTTGAAGTAACGTTCCAAGCGGGGAAATACCGAAAGTGTACAAATGAAAGCAACGTAGGAAACGATTGTAACAGTATAGAAACCTGCGCCGATGCAAAGTCCGAGAACGGCACTTGCCCAAAGAGCAACAGAGGTTGTCAAGCCTTTGATTTGGCTACGGGAACTGTACAGAATGGAATTCACAGTGATAATTGCAACAGAGATGATGCTTGCGGCAGAAAGGAGATAGAGTCCGTTTTCTGCGCTTTTCAAGAGGTAGAGGTCAAGCAACATTGCAATGGTGGTTGCAAGCGAAACGACCATAAAGGTACGCAAGCCTGCAGCATGACGCTTCGAGGAACGTTCAAAACCAAGGTAAGCGGAAAGCAAAAGGGAAAGGGCAATACGTAAAATGATGGAAAAAGGGGTTAGGTCGGCAGCCCATGTGCCAAGCAAATTAGCAAACGGATCTATCATAACAAGTCTCCTTTATTTTTTATTGCTGTGAAGATGACGTAGCATAGGACGCGTGGCGGCATAATGCTCCTCCGCGGCTTCATCAAATGCGGCTTCATTTTCTTCATTCAGTTCAGTGGTTGTGGGAAGCTTTTCTTGAATTTTTTGAATTCTTTCTATCAAAAGTTCAACTTCAGTGCGAGGTGTATCGGTAGGAGCGAGCTCTTCTTCGGGAACAAGATCTTCTAATTTGTCGGAATATGCACCCGAATAATAAAGTGAAAGCTTTGCACACGCAGGTCCGACAATTTCATAGAGAATGGCAGAGGCAAGAATTACGGTTTCGAGTGCTATTCCGATTTCACCGCCAAGTGCACGGGCGCCCATCGCCGCCAAGGGAATTGCAACGCCGGCTTGGGGAATCAGTGCCAAACCCAAAAGATTTCTTACACGTTTTTCTTTGCCGGCAAGAATAGAACCTGCAAATGCACCGGTGTATTTGCCAAGAATACGCACGCCAAAGTACAAAAGACCTACCGCAATTAAAGGCAGAGCGCCGATGGAACCCACAGAAGAGAAAAGTGTATCCAAACGGAAATTAACGCTGGAACGAACAAAGAACAACAAAAGAATGGGGGGACTGAAGTAGTTGAGCTGCTTGAAAAGCTTATCGTCGCCCGAAATGTTGATGTAAACGGTACCCATCGACATACAACCAAGGAGAGGGGAAATATCAAACAAAGCGCAAATGCCGCAGAATGCAAACAACAGTGCAATAGAAATAATCAAACGGTTGTCGGTGGAGCGTTTTTTAGGCATTAACAACTTCATAAAGAGACCGAATACGCCACCCAAAATAAGAACACCGAGGTTGGAAAGCAAGGGCATCAATACACTGCCGGCAGATATGCTTTCGCCAGAACCGAGCGAAACGGCTACCGAAATGGCAATTCCGTAAGCCAAAAGTGCCACAATGTTGTCAAGTGCAACCACTTGTAAGAGGGTATTTACAAAGTCGCCCTTAGCTCCCGTTTGACGAATGGTCATCATTGTGGAAGCGGGTGCCGTTGCTGCGGCAAGTGCCGACAATACAATCGAAAAGCCCAATTGTAAACGCAAAACAAAATAAGAAAGAACAAAAATCACCAATGAAGCAACACCTGCTTCACAAAGTGTAATCAAAGCTACGCGAGGACCGTTCTTTTTGAGAATGGAAACCTTGAAAAATTCACCGGTTGTAAAGGAGATAAGAGCTAAGGCGATATCCGAAAGGAAATCCATTCCTTCAACCACATTTGATGGAATGAGGTCAAGGCAATAGGGGCCAATCAGAATACCCGCAAGAATATAAGCGGTTACGTTAGGCAGGCGCATCAGTTTTGTCAGACGTGTCATTGCAAAGCCGAAAAAGAGCATGCAAGCAATCGAAATAATAACACTTGCAACGGGGGGCATCCCGGCCAATAGTTCGTGCAGTTTATCCAGCATCATTGTTCTCCTTTCTATGATATAGACATCTATTATAACATAATATGAAGAAAATGTCAACATTTACACAAAAAAAGGCTGTAAAAACAGCCTTTTTATTATTATTTCTCTTGTTCTAAGTATTCTTTTGCGATTTTTCGCATATTGGTAATGACTTCGCGCGGTTTCTTAGCGCCAAAAATTGAGGAGCCTGCAACAATAATGTTTGCTCCTGCCTCTGCAACGAGATGTACGTTTTCGGTTTTGATTCCGCCATCTACTTGAACATCGAGTGCAATACCCATATTTTTCGCATAGCGACGAACGGTACGTACCTTTTCAAGTGTTTCGGGAATGAGCGCTTGACCGCCAAATCCGGGAACCACCGTCATAATAAGCGCCATATCAATTTTGGGAAGATAGGGCAAAAGCTTTTCAACGGGTGTCGCGGGAGAAATTGCCACACCGCAACGCATTTCACGGCGTTTGATCTTTTCGATGGTAGCATCGAGGTCTTGGCAGGCTTCCAGGTGAACGGTAATAATATCCGCACCGGCTTTTACAAAATCATCGATGTAACGAATGGGTTCGTTAATCATCAAATGCACGTCAAAGATGAGATTGCTGTGCGGGCGCAAAGCGGCGATAACGGGAGCTCCAAAACTGATGTTGGGCACAAAAGCGCCATCCATTACGTCCAAATGGAGATAATTGGCACCGGCATCAGCCATTTGCTTGATTTCCGATTGCAAATTGGCGAAATCTGCTGCCAATAAAGAGGGTGCAATGTAAATCATAAACAATCCTTTCTTGCAGTAAGACCTGCAAAGTGCGTGTGGGATTTTGTCAAAATAAGGGGAAAGAGCATAAAATGCTATCGAGGATTCGTATCACGCGCACGGATGGGATGAAAAAACAAGGGAAGTTTGGATAATGAATCCGCTGTGTGGATACTTTCTTTAAGCGCGGAAAAGGAGACAGACGGCATGTGCCGCTATG
>JAFYRH010000215.1 GCA_017559555.1 Clostridia bacterium | reverse complement strand
TAAAATCTATCGTGTCCCGTAGGGGAGACCTGTGGTCTCCCGAAAACGAACGATTATCGTGTGCAACGCTAAATAGAGTAGCATAAGAAGCTATACAGATATAACAATAAGGAGACAGTTTTATGGAAACCGTTATAGCTAAAAGGAGCCCGGCAGGATTACTCTTTCTTGTTGGGGTAGCCACGAGTTTTGAGATAATGATCAACGGGATTATTGCGATGTCTTTTTTGATGGCTTTCTTCGGTGTGTTGCTGACGGTGGCATTTTTGCCGTACACAATTCATTTTATTCGACTTCCGGCCAATGTTATCTCGCTTTCTGAAAGAAACACCTTGCTCCTTCCAAGCAACAAAGAAATTTCGCTGTTTTCTATCGAAGATGTGTCCTATAAAAGGGCAATGCGAAAGAACAAAAGCTATCGCTGGGGAACGGTTACAATAACAACGCGTTCGAACACATACAAATATCATTTTATTGCCGATTGCGAAGAGGTATCAAAACGTTTGATAAAGCTTACATACGACGGCAAGAAAAAAGAAAAAAGGAAATATAAACAATGATGAAAAAAATTTTGTTCGTTGGCGCGGAGGCAATGCCCTTTGCCGCCACGGGTGGACTTGGCGACGTTATGGGTTCGCTTCCTGCCGCACTAGCGGCAACGGGAGAGGCAGAGGTTTCTGTTGTGCTCCCCTTGTACGGAGCGGTCAATGAAAAATGGCGCGCCGAGATGAAAGAAGAAGCCATCTTCACAGTCGCTCTCGCTTGGAGACAACAGTATTGCGGCGTTTACAGCCTCACAAAGGATGGCGTAAAATACTACTTTATCGACAACGAGTATTACTTTAAGCGCCCCGCGCTTTACGGATTCTTCGATGACGGTGAGCGTTATGCCTACTTCTGTATGGCAGTGATGGAAATGCTTGCAAAGCTCGGTTACTATCCCGACGTCCTGCACGCGCACGACTGGCAAGCGGCACTTTCTGTTGTTTATCTCAATCGCCTCTACCGCCAAAAAGAGGGATACGGAAACATCAAGACCGTGTTCACCATTCACAATATCGAATATCAAGGCAAATACGATTTTTCCATTCTCGGTGACGTTTTCGCGCTTGGCGAAGAGGATCATTCCTTGATGGAAAGCGACGGCTGCATCAACTTGATGAAAGCCGCCATCGAGTGTGCCGATACCGTTTCTACGGTCAGCCCCCGCTATGCGGAGGAGATCAAGACCGCGGAATACGCACACGGTTTGCAATATTGCCTGTGTGATAACGCACACAAGCTGCGCGGAATCCTCAACGGCATTGATTATAACTACTACAATCCCGAGGGTGACCCCGTGCTCCTGGCAAGCTTTACCCCCTCGCGTATGGTGGGCAAAAAGAAGGACAAACTCGCTATGCAAAAGGAAGTCGGACTGCCCGAACGCGAGGACGTACCGCTTCTTGCCATCATTTCCCGTCTGGCATCCCACAAGGGACTTGACATCGTTACCGAATGCATTTGGAGCATTGTCAAGAACAACGACGTTCAACTCATTGTGCTCGGTAAGGGCGAGGAAAAATACGAGCAAGTGTTCCTGACCCTGCAAGCGGCATATCCCGAAAAGGTGCGCGCGCTCATCACCTATGACCGCGATCTTTCCAAACGCATCTATGCGGCAACCGACATCTTTTTGATGCCCTCTAAGAGCGAGCCTTGCGGACTTTCGCAAATGATTGCTTCTCGCTATGGAGCGATTCCCGTGGTTCGCGAAACGGGCGGACTTTACGACTCTATCAAACCGTTTTGGATGGATGGTAAAGAACTGAGGGGCAACGGATTCACCTTTGCCAATTACAGTTCCGCTGAACTGAAAGAGCGAACCGAAGCCGCCATCGCGCTTTGGAACGACACCCCCCTGCGCAAAAAACTCGTTCGCAAAATTATGCAAACCGACTTCTCTTGGAACACATCCGCACAGCAATATTTGCAGATGTACAGAGAAGTGTAAAACGACTTCTATAAAACGCTTAATAAGCGGTGAATATCAAGCTGTTCTAAAACTTAGCAAGGCAAACTATCACAAGCCTCCCTCCGGGAGGGAGGGGGACCGCGATAGCGGTGGAAGGAGAGCGCGTGTACGAAAACAAAGCACTTGTTTTGTGGCGAGCTATATGCGTCAGAGCCGCAGGCTCCTTCCGTCATTTTCTTGCGAAAATGCCACCTCCCTCTCGGAGGGAGGCTATCAAGACACCAATGCACCAAAATAAAATGCATCTGTTTTGCAGTAGCAAAATTATTGAAAAATCCCAATAGATACCCCACATGGAGGCCCTAACGAATTATGAATTACACCCCAAACAGTACCGAAGTTAAGCAACTCATTGAGAGCGTTCTGCAACGCCATTTTGGATGCAGTGCAAAAGAAGCATCTCGCGACCAAATGTATAAAGCCGCCGCAATTACCGTTAAGAATATTTTGAGCGATAAACGCTCCGCCTACAAGAAAAAAGTCAACGAGGCGGGGGCAAAACGCGTCTACTATATGTGCATGGAGTTTTTGCTCGGTCGTTCACTCAAAACCAACTTGCACAATCTTGGTCTTGCAAACGCATACGAAAAAGCGCTCAAAAAGCTTGGCTTCAACCTTGAGGACCTTTACGAATGTGAACCCGATGCAGGTCTTGGCAACGGTGGTCTTGGCCGTCTTGCCGCTTGCTTTATGGATTCTCTCTCCTCGCTCGATTATCCCGCAACCGGCTTTTCTATCTGCTACGAATACGGTCTTTTTAAGCAAATGATCGTAGACGGCATTCAAGTAGAAACGCCCGACGTATGGCTCCCCGGCGGCGAGGTTTGGCTCGTTCCCCGTACCGACCGCATCTACAAGGTTCGCTTTGGCGGACGCGTGCGCGAGGAATGGAAGCTTGACGGACACTGCGAAATTCTTTACGAGGATGCCGAGGAAATTGAGGCGGTTCCTTACGATATGATGATTTCGGGAGCGGATAGCTCTGCCGTCAGCCAGCTCCGTCTTTGGAGAGCGAGAAACATTCAAAAATTCGATATGCGCCTCTTTACACAAGGGCAGTACACACAAGCGTTGGAGCAAAGCACAAACGCCGAAATCATTTCCAAGGTGCTTTATCCCTCAGATAATCACACAGAGGGAAAATTGCTTCGCCTCTCGCAACAGTATTTCTTGGTTTCCGCATCCATTCAAAGCATTATTCGCGACCATATGGCAGTTTACGGCAAACTCGATAACCTGCCCGAAAAGGTGGCAATTCACATCAACGATACCCACCCTGCGTTGTGTATTCCCGAATTGATGCGCATCCTCATTGATGATTATTTCTTCTCTTGGGAAAAGGCATGGGATATCGTTACCCGTACTGTTTCTTACACCAACCACACGGTCATGCCCGAGGCACTTGAAAGCTGGAACGAAGATCTATTCCGCCTCAAACTGCCGCGTATTTATATGATCGTTAAAGAAATCAACGAACGCTTCTGTAAAGAAGCTTGGAACGCTTTCCCGGGTAACTGGAATCGCATTTCTGCCATGAGTGTTGTCGGTTACGGACAGGTTAGAATGGCGAACCTTTCTGTTATCGGTTCTCATTCGGTAAACGGCGTATCCGAACTTCATTCGAATATTCTCAAGGATTCCACCTTTAAGGATTTCTACAAACTCTATCCTTACAAATTCGATAACGTTACAAACGGTGTGGCGCACCGCCGTTGGTTGTGCTACTCCAACCCCGGCCTGGCAGAGCTTCTTGATGAGTGCATCGGTACCGATTACCGTCACCGCCCCGAGGCACTTGCCGACTTTGCAAAGTTTGCCGATGATGCCGAGGTGCGCAATCGCGTGCGCGCCATCAAGCACCAAAACAAGGTCAATTTTGCACACATGGTGCAAGAAAAGACCGGAAAAATCATTGATACGCACTCTGTTTTTGACGTGCAGATCAAGCGTTTGCACGAATATAAGAGACAACTTCTCAATGCGCTCAATATCATCGGTCTGTATCTCGACCTCAAAGAGAATCCCGACCTTGACGTGCAACCGCAAACCTTTATTTTTGGTGCCAAGGCGGCTCCCGGCTACGATATGGCAAAGCGCATTATCAAATTGCTTTGCATGATTAGCAAGGATATCGACCAAAACCCGAAGATCAAGGAAAAACTCAACGTGGTATTTCTTGAAAACTACAGCGTCAGCATGGCAGAGGCGCTCATCCCCTCGGCTGAAATCAGCGAGCAAATCTCGCTTGCAGGCAAAGAGGCGAGCGGTACGGGATGTATGAAGCTGATGATCAATGGTGCCCTCACCATCGGCACTCTCGACGGTGCAAACGTCGAAATGCAAGAGGCGGTTGGTAAAGAGAACATCTTTATTTTCGGTCTTACCGCAACAGAGGTAGAACAGCTTTGGATGAGCGGATACCGTGCGGCAAACTATTATATTTCCAACGAGCGACTCACACGCATCGTTAAATATCTTTCCACAGGCTTTGCGGGCGAATCTTTTGCCGATATTGCCGCGTATCTCTTAAATAACGGTCACGGTGTGGCAGATCCTTATATGTGCTTAGCAGATTTCGAGTCCTACTATCAAACCCATAAGGCAATGATAGAGACTTACGCCGATAAGGATGCTTGGAACCGTATGTCGCTGCTCAACATTGCCGCCGCAGGCAAATTTGCCGCCGACCGCTCTATCGAAGAGTATGCCGACCGCATTTGGAATTTGAGAAAAGTAAAATAATCTAAAAAGATAGCCACAACCCTTCCGCCTGCCTTTGGCAGTCACCTCCCCTTGCACAGGGGAGGCTTAAAGTAGAGTCGCATTCGCGGAGGCACAAAACAGTGCTCTTTTTGGAAAGGGCTGAAGTAAGAATTTGTTTGTGTGGCAAACTAACCAAAAGCCTCCCCTGTGCAAGGGGAGGTGGCACGGCATATGCCGTGACGGAAGGGTTGTATTTAACCCCAAAAAGCAATAAACCTTTTGAAAGGCAGTGGGGAAGACCTTATTGGTTTTCCCCACAACAACTATGAAATATGCTGCTTCGATTACACGACCAAATCGAAAACACCGCACCCCATCATTTGTGGTGGGAGTTAGACGGTCATAAAACCGCCACGCCGGGGGCAGTTCCAAAGGGGGCGAATCTTTCGCTCTGTTTGTCCCTTTCGCGCGCTTGGGGAGCGGCGGCAGTCGTTTGTCGCATCTCGCCTGACGGTGAGGACTACCGTGATATTCCCCTCGTGTTCCAAAAAACGCAAAACGGTATCGATTTTTACACACTTTTGCTCGATACAGAAGAACTTTGCGGCAAAAACGAGAGCGGACTTTTTTATTACGAGCTCCTTTTGGTGCGTGGATATGATACGCTCTTTTCGCATACGCCAAACAACGTAGATCTTACCTTTGAGCGCGAAAGCGGCAGCCGTTTTCGATTGTTGGTCTACAAAAATGATTTTTCCACACCCTCGTGGTTTGCAGGTGGCACGATGTATCACATCTTCCTCGACCGCTTTTGTGCGGGGGAGGGAAAGATTACGCTCAATCGCGATGCCGTTATCAATCCCGATTGGCAAAACGGTATTCCGCAGTACCCGCGAAAGAACGGAGACCCCATTCCCAACAACGTCTTTTTTGGCGGAAACTTGTGGGGCGTTGTTGAAAAACTTGATTATTTAGAGTCCTTGGGCGTTACGGTTTTGTATCTTTCGCCCATCTTCAAGGCATATTCCAATCACCGCTACGATACGGGCGACTACGAAAAAATAGACGATTTTCTCGGAGGAGAGGAAGCTTTTGACACCCTCATCCGCGAAGCGCACGCGCGTGGTATCCGCATCATTCTCGATGGCGTTTTTAACCACACGGGCGACGATAGCCGCTACTTCAACCGCCGCGGCAACTACAAAGCCGTTGGCGCGTATCAATCAAAAACATCCAAATATGCCAAGTGGTATCGCTTCCGTGATTTTCCCAACGATTACGAGTGCTGGTGGAACATTGAAATTCTGCCGCGACTCGATCACACCAACAAATCCTGCCGCCACTATTTTACGGGCGAGGAGGGTGTGATTGCCTCGTGGACAAGACGCGGTGTGGACGGTTGGCGACTCGACGTTGCCGACGAGCTCTCGGATGAATTTCTTGATGAATTGCGCCGCGTGGTGAAGAAAAATACAAAGAATGAGGGTCTTATCATCGGTGAGGTTTGGGAAAATGCCGCAGATAAAATTGCTTACGGCACTCGCCGCCGTTATCTGTCGGGCGACCAGCTTGACAGCGTAATGAACTATCCTTTCCGCAATGCCGCATTGGCGTTTGTAAGGGATGGGGACGCCGAGACCTTTTATCACATCCTCACCGAAATTTACGCGTCTTATCCGCGCACGGTTTCGCATAGCCTTATGAACCTTTTGGGTACGCACGATACCGCCCGCATCCTCACGCTTTTGGGCGATGGTGGCAAGGGCGAGTGCCTACCAAATGATACGCTCGCACACCTTAGTTTGAGCGAGGAAGAACGCAAAAACGCGCTCACGCTCCTCAAATTGGCATCTGTTTTGCAGTTTTGCGTCTTTGGAGTGCCGTCTGTTTACTACGGAGACGAGGCAGGCATCGAGGGCTACGGTGATCCTTTTTGCCGCAAGCCTTTTCCGTGGGGAAGAGAGGATGCCGAACTGCTGTCTCATTATCGCGCACTCGGCAAGCTTCGTCGAGAGCATCCCGTGCTTGCGCGCGGTGACTTCCGATTCCTCGAGTACGACGAAAACTCCTTTGTTTTTGAACGCAAGGGAGAGGGAGAGCGTATCCTTGTTTGTGCCAATATGGGTGAGGAGAGAGCGTTTTCTGTTCCCACAGGTTGCACCAATGCCCTCACGGGTGAAGCGGTTGGCGCAACGCTGACCCTCGACCACGCAGAATGGGCGATTTTATTAGCAAAGCAAAAGTGATTTTCGAAAGCAGTTGTGTAGCAAAAGAGCCTCCCTTGTGTAAAGGGAGGTGCCGAGCAAATGCGAGGCGGAGGGATTGTTTTTGAACCTGCAAAAAGATTACAATCCCTCAGTCAGCCTTTCGGCTGACAGCTCCCTTTACACAAGGGAGCCTTTTTTCTTT
>JAFYRH010000214.1 GCA_017559555.1 Clostridia bacterium | reverse complement strand
CTCCCGTGGGCATTCCTTGTTGGGAGACGGCAAATACGGCTCTCGCGGTGATAATAGGCAAATCGCGCTTTTTGCAACACGTCTTGCGTTTTTGCACCCCGTAACGCGCAAAAAGATGGAGTTTGAAGTCGCGTGGGATGCACTTTCGGATATTTTGAATCCAAGATGATTTTTTGGGTTGTCGAGCAAAAACTCGGCAACCCATTTTGTTTTTTAAAGTTTAAGTGCTTCGCGAAGCATACGTTCCAAGCGTTCGGTCTCATCCGCTTTCATTGGTGGTGTGTTCTCGAGTTGGAACGGGATCTCGAGTGCGCGATATTTTTCAAGGCACAAATTTCTAAACGGCAAGAGCTCTACCTTTTTGATGCACTTGTAGCCGCTTATCAAAGTCGCCAAGCGTTCGATATCCTCGTCGGTATCGTTGATGCCGGGGACCACTACGTGACGAATCCAAACGTCTTTTTGCATCTCTTCCAATCTCTTAAGGAATGCCATGGTTGCCTGCAAAGAACCACCCGTATAGCGTTTATAGTCCTCTTCGGTGGTCATTTTTATATCCAAAAGAAAAAGATCCACTACCTCAAGCAAGCGCTCGGTGGCAGGTGTTACGGGAGAACCGCAAGTATCAATTGCTACGTGCAATCCTGCTTTTTTGAGAATGCCCGTCACCTCGGTGACAAACTCAGCTTGCAAAAGGGGCTCTCCTCCCGAAAAGGTCACGCCGCCTTTTTTGATAAAGGAATAAAAGCTGAGCAACCGCTCTGCCAATTCGTCAGCATCGGTAAGTTGGCTTTCCTTCTTTTCCCACGTATCGGGGTTATGGCAGTAAACGCAACGTAATGGGCACCCTGAGAGGAAGACGACCGAGCGCACGCCCGGTCCGTCTACCGTGCCAAGGGATTGTAAACTGTGAACGTAACCTTTCATTGTTACATCACTTCGTGGAAGGTGCGGCTGATAACCTCTTTTTGTTGCTCGACGGAGAGCTTGTGGAAGTTGACCGCATAGCCCGAAACACGAATGGTAAGGTTGGGATAAAGCTCGGGATTTTCCATAGCGTCGATCAATTTTTGACGGTTGAGAACGTTTACGTTGATGTGATGCGCGTTGCGATCGAAATAACCGCCCAAAATATCAACAAGGTTGTCGATGCGTTCTTCATGCGTTTTGCCGAGTGCCTCGGGAACGATGGAGAAGGTGTTGGAAATACCGTCGCGGCAAGAATCGTAAGAAAGCTTTGCAACGGAGGACAGAGATGCCAAAGCACCGCAGCATTCGCGGTTGTGCATCGGGTTTGCTCCGGGAGCGAAAGGCTCGCCTGCGCGGCGACCGTCGGGCGTTGCACCGGTCTTTTTGCCGTATACAACGTTACTGGTAATGGTGAGAACAGAGAGCGTATGGATAGCACCTCTGTAAGTGGGCGTTTTGCGCAATGCTTCGATAAATTTATCGAGCAATTCACGTGCGATAACGTCTACACGTCCGTCGTTGTTGCCGAACTTGGGGAAATCTCCCTCAACCTCAAAATCGCTGATGAGTCCGCGCTCGTCGCGAATGGGACGAACCTTTGCAAACTTAATTGCAGAAAGGCTATCAGCAATAACCGAAAGTCCTGCCGCGCCAAATGCCATCAATCGCTCTACTTCGGTATCGTGCAGTGCAAGCTGGGTTCTTTCGTAGGCGTACTTGTCGTGCATATAGTGAATAACGTTCATTGTGTTGACGTATTCACCCGCCAACCAATTCATATAGAAATCAAGGCGTTGGCGTACCTTATCAAAGTCCAAAATCTCGTCTTCGAGAACGGGCATTTCGGGACCTATCTGCATATCGTATTTTTCTTCGCGACCGCCGTTGAGTGCCATCAAAAGAATTTTTGGCAGGTTGCAACGCGCTCCGAAGAACTGCATTTGTTTACCAACCTTCATAGCGCTTACGCAACAAGCAATGGCGTAATCGTCACCAAAGCGGGGACGCATCAGGTCGTCGTTTTCGTATTGAATGGAGTCTGTATCGATGGAAACACGCGCGCAGTAACGCTTAAAGGGCTCGGGTAGCTTGTTGGACCAAAGCACCGTAAGGTTTGGCTCGGGAGCCGAACCGAGGTTGTAGAGAGTGTGCAGGAAGCGGTATGCATTCTTGGTAACAAGAGGTCTGCCGTCCTCGCCAACACCGCCAACAGCTTCGGTGATCCACATCGGGTCTCCGCCAAAGAGCTCGTTGTATTCGGGGGTGCGCAAGTGACGGATCATACGCAATTTCATAACGAATTGGTCGATCAACTCTTGTGCGCCTTCCTCAGTCAAAAGACCGTTTTGAATATCTCTTTCGAGGTAAATATCAAGGAACGTGCCAACGCGGCCGAGCGACATTGCTGCACCGTTTTGCTCTTTGTTTGCGGCAAGGTATGCAAAATAGACCCATTGAACAGCCTCGTGTGCATTGGTAGCAGGGCCGGAAATATCACAGCCGTAAAGCGCTGCCATCTCTTTGAGTTTGCCCAAAAAGCTGATTTGCTTGAAGAGCTCTTCGGATTGACGAATGGTCTCCTCGTTCATACACTTTTTGCCGAGCTCTTTTTTATCTTTGGTCTTTTCTTCAATCAAAAAATCAATGCCGTAAAGTGCTACTCGGCGGTAGTCGCCGATGATACGGCCACGGCCGTAAGCATCCGGCAGACCGGTCAAAATGCCGGTTTTGCGCATAGCGCGCATGGTATCGGTATAAACATGGAAAACGCCGTCGTTATGCGTGGTGCGATAACGGAATGCGGTTTCGATTTTTTCGGAAAGCTCTCTGCCGTATGCTTGGCAAGCACCGCGTGCCATACGAATACCACCAAAGGGGTTGACACCGCGTACAAGGGGTGCAGCAGTTTGCAAACCTACGATCAATTCATCCTCACGGTCAAGATAGCCCGCAGGATAAGAAACAAGCGAGGAAACGGTTTCGGTATCGATATCGATAACACCGCCCTTTTCGCGCTCTTCCTTCAATTTTTCTTCCAATTTCGACATCAAGCGACGTGTGCGCTCGGTAGGTCCTGCCAAAAACGATTCATCGCCCTCATAAGGTGTATAGTTTTTTTGAATAAAGTCTCTTACATCAACGCATTCACACCAATCACCAAGATTGAATCCTACCCACGCTTTTGCAAAATTTGCCATTTTTATACCTCTCTTTCTCGCTGCATTCGGTTCCGCGGACAACAAAAGGACAGTTTTGTTGCGTGCAAAACTGCCCAGACGGTCGGCATACAAATTCCCGGCTCCACGTGGTTTTTCTCCACTTTTTCCGTCAGTCACACGGGAATGTTTTTCTGTGCTTTTTATTATATCATTACTTTCTTATTTTGTCAATGAATTTT
>JAFYRH010000213.1 GCA_017559555.1 Clostridia bacterium | reverse complement strand
TGTAGTGGGCAACAAAGGTTATACCCTTGCTTTTTGAGAGAAGATTTAGTATAAGGCTTCCCCTTGAGGGGAAGCTGTCACCGAGAGGTGACTGATGAGGTGTAGCCGCCATAGGCGGCGTTTGGATGCGAGTGTTTTTAACGGATGCTGCGCATCCTACACCTCATCCGTCTCGCTTTGCTCGCCACCTTCCCCTCAAGGGGAAGGCTTTTGGGTTATGCGAATCGCTTTTGAATAGCAAAAGCCAGCGGACCCCGCCGCTGGCGAGTAATATTGGGCTTTTAGCCCTTGTGCATACCACCCGTTTGACGGGTGGTTATGATTAAATTCCAAGCAATGCCGATGCAATTGTGAAATAAATCATCAGCGTTACGGTATCAACAATGGTTGTAATAAAGGGGCTTGCCATAACAGCGGGGTCAAGACCTACCTTCTTCGCCCCCAAGGGCAAGAGCGTGCCAACCGCCTTTGCAACAACAATGGCAGAGAATACGGTTGCGCAAATGGCAAGCGCGATAATCAGGTTGTTTTGTACGACGCCTGAAGCAGACTCAGAATATATTTGGAAACGGAAGTCGATTGCCATTACCTTAATAAATGTAGCAATTGCCAGGGTTACACCGCAAAGCACACCTACACGCAACTCTTTCCAAAATACGCGAAATACGTTTTTGAGTTCTACCTCACCAAGGGAGAGCGCACGAATAATGGCAACTGAGGTTTGTCCGCCCGCGTTACCGCCCGTACCCATAAGCATAGGGAAGAACGCAGTGAGAATGGCATAAGTACCGATTGCCGCTTCGTATTTGGAAATGATTGTACTGGTAAAGGTTGCGGTCAACATCAAGAGCAGAAGCCACGGTACACGTTGTTTCCATGTTTCCCAAACGGTTGTTTTGAGATAGGGCTTGTCACTCGGCAACATAGCTGCCATTTTTTCGATATCTTCGGTAGCCTCGGTTTCAATAACATCCAATGCGTCGTCGACGGTTACAAGACCGACCAAACGTTTTTCTTTATCGACGATAGGAAGCGCGATGATACCGTAGTGCGAAATCATGTTTGCAACTGTTTCTTGGTCGTCGTGTGTGCTGGCATACAGAACGTTCTCGTTCATTATATCGCCAATCAACTGGTCGGGGTCTGCAAAAAGCAGTTGTTTGAGGGCAACAACGCCCTCAAGAACGCGCTTTTGGTCGGTGACGTAGGCAACGTAAACCGTCTCTTTATCCAAACCGATGCGACGAATGCGCGCAACAGCCTCTTCGCAAGTCATGTTTTTGCGCAAGTCGATAAATTCGCTTGTCATAACGCTTCCTGCACTCTTATCAGGGTAGGATAAGAAGCGGTTGATGACCTCGCGTGTTTCGGTTGTTGCATTTTTCATAACGCGCTTAACAACGCTTGCGGGCATTTCTTCCAACATGTCAACGGCATCGTCGGTGTAAAGTTCTTCCAACATTTCGCCAATCTCTCTATCTGTCATGCGCACAATGATGAGCTCCTGCAAATCAGGATCCAATTCGGCAAACACTTCTGCAGCTATGTCTTTTTTGAAAAGGCGGAACACACGGGAGACCTGATCCTCGGGAAATTGCGAAAGCAGATCAGCGGCGTCAACGGGGTTGCATTTGTCTATTTCTTGTATAAATTCAGCATACTTTTTCTGCAAGAGAAGTTCTTGCAGAGCTTCAAATTCCAAAACGTTGGTTTCGGACATGTGAAACACCTCCTTTTTATTGGAGAACGCGGCAGGCGGGGAAGTTAAGCTTTCTCAGAGAGGGCGTTCAGCGTTTTTTGATAGCTTGCAAGCTTTCCTTCGGCATCCGCGAGGTTGGCGGCTTCAAGCATATAGTAAAATTTGATTTTGGGTTCTGTGCCGGAAGGACGTGCAACGATTACGTCGCCGTTTGCAAGGCGGTAATAAAGCACGTTAGAAGAGGGAAGACCTGTTGGGCGAACAGCACCGTTTTCAGTAATGGTTCCCTTGCCGTAGTCACCCACGAGTGTAACGGCAACACCGCCAAAAGAGGTGGGGGGATTGTTGCGCAAGCCGTCCATCAAGGCAGCCATGCGAGCGGCACCGTCAAGACCTTCCATATAAATTTCTACGTTTTGCTCATGGCAAAAACCGTATTTTTCGAACAAAGCGGAGAGTGCATCCGAAAGCGTCATCTGGCGTGCGCGATAGTAAGCGGTCATTTCGCAAATGAGCATAGCGGTTACAACGGCATCCTTATCGCGTGCATAGGTACCCTTGAGGTATCCGTAGCTT
>JAFYRH010000212.1 GCA_017559555.1 Clostridia bacterium | reverse complement strand
GCACCGATGTTTCTAAGCGTTGTGGATGCGCGGTTGGGGGCGGCGCCTTCGACGCCCCGCGAAAACGACAAATAAAAACGGGCTGTCGTGGGCACCGGCCCCTTCGCTCAAGCGGAGAGCGAGCGAATCTTCGCACGCAGTGCGAACATCCTAACGTAAAATCGCATCGTTTTTTGTAGGGGAGGCGTTTCGCCTCCCGCTTTTGGAAAATTGATTTTTTCGGGAGGGGAGACCCCTCCCCTACAAGTTCCCCTTGACTTTTCTCCAAAATATGCTATAATAAAATTGGAAGGTGGTGACTTCAATGAGATTGAATATGTACGAAAGAACGCCAAAGGGTACAACGCCTAAATTGGCAAAAATCTTGCTGATTGTTCTTTCTGTTTTCTTTACTGCAATCTTTGCTCTTATGATCATTGTATTGGCAATGGAAAATCTTGCTTTCGGCTTTTTTGTCTTTACAATCATTTTTCTTTGTTACTTTGGATTCATTGTAATGGCTTACAATTGGCGCCGAGCTTATATGAAAATTGAAGGCGACACCATCTACATTACCGATTATCCGTTTTTCAAAGAGCGCAAAATGGTTGTATCTATAAAAGATATTCATAAAATCAAATGGCGTTCCGGTGGACAACTACCTCTAGGTTATCTTGTATTCAAAAATCAAGAAAACAAAACCTTGTTCAAAACTTTAGACCTTCCCGAAATAAGAGCCTATTTTGCCGAATTGGGATTTGAAATCACATGAGAATAATGATAAAAGCCACCCATTCGGGTGGCTTTTTTCATTGTATATTGTCGATATGCCTCGTTTCACTCGGCTCGATATATTTGCCTTGCGGCAAATTCGATATAATCGCCAAGGGCGATTTCGATATGATATAAATCCGCAATAGCGAATTTATATCGGTGCGCACTTGCTCTTGCGCGGTGCGCTTATACGTCCTCGCTGAACATATCTTTGCCTACTCCGCAGAGGGGGCATTCGAAATCTTCGGGCAGGTCTTCAAATTTGGTGCCGGGAGCGATACCGCCCTCGGGATAACCGACTTCTTCATCATATACCCATCCGCAAGCATCACATACGTATTTTTTCATTTTGTTTTCCTCCTGTTGTTTTGAATATATAGAACATGTGTTCTACTGAAAGCCTCTCCCCTCGGGAGAGGTGGCATTTTCGCAAGAAAATGACGGAGAGGGATATCCCCTCTCACCCACCTTCGGTGGGAGCTCTCCCCCGAGAGAGCCTTTTTCATGTTTTCGCCATTACACAAAAGCGCAAAACAGCGCAAGGTGTATTGATATAATTAACTTTTAGATTTCAACCTTCCACAAACCGTGCAGGTTGCAGTAAGCGTAAACGGCAACGGGGGTCTCGTCAGCGAGAGCGAAGGTTACTTCGGGCGCGCCGGTAACGTCAAGGCACTTGCGTTGTCCGCCACGGTTGGTTTGCAGATATACCCACGCGATGTGGTGCTCCTCGCTCATGGGGTGAGTTACGGAACCGACGTTTACACGAACAATGTTGCCTTCAACAGTAACAACAGGAATGTGTTTTTCGTGGCTTGCTTCTACAACGCCTGCTTCAAGCTTGGTCATTTTTTGTCCGCAGCACATCATGGGTACACCGGCGTTATGGATCATACCAACAATGTTGCCGCAATGTTCGCAAATATAAAATTTGTTATCACACATAGTATTTGTTCTCCTTTTATGTTTTATAATAGATTATTGAATTTTTTCAAAGTCGGCGGGGCCGTGCTTGCAGAGCGGGCAAACGTAATCTTCGGGGAGTTCTTCTCCCTCGTAAACGTATCCGCAAATTTTGCAAACGTAGCCTGTTTTGCCCTCGGTTTCGGGCTTGGGTTTAACGTTCTCTTGGTAGTATGTGTAAGTCATCGTCTCTTTATCCGAAAGGACGCGCGCTTCGGTCACCTTACAAATGAACATTCCGTGGGTGTCCATATCTACGTAGTTCTCCACCTCGAGAGAAATAAACGCGTTGATATAACGAGGAAGCACAACAAGTCCGTTTTCGGAACGGTTGGGAGTGCAATCGGCAAACTTATCAACGGTTCTGCCACTAACAAAGCCGAATGCTTCAAACACCTTGAAGGGCGCATCGGTTGTGAGGCAGTTGACGTTCATTTTGCCTGTTTGTTTGATAACGTGGTGCGAATAATTCTTTTTGTTGATAGTCACCGCAACACGCGCAGGGCTATCGGTCAATTGTGTAACGGTGTTGACAATAAGACCGTTATCCTTTTTGCCATCGTGGCAGGTGACAACGTAAAGACCGTAACCGATGTGGAAGAGTGCTTTTGCATCGTTCTTGTTGACGCCATCGTCTTGCATAGCAAGATATTCGCGGCAAAGCTCATCCGAGAGAGCCTCGAGCTGTGCGGCGCTTTCCTCATTGAGTGCAGAAAGAATCTTAACGGTATTTTCGGCATAGGTCAAATTCTTGCACTTTTCAAGCATGCCCTTCATGGTCTTGGTCGCCATAGGCGCCCAGCTACCGTTTTCGATGAATGCTACCTCGCGATTGCTAAAGTTGCGCTCGGTGAGGTGATCGATGAACGTACGCATAAAGGGGAAAATATCGGCGTTGTAGGTGGTGGTTGCAAGCACGATTTTGCTATAACGGAAGGCATCCTCTACCGCTTCTGCCATATCGCAACGCGCAAGGTCATTGACAACGACCTTGGGGCATCCCTTGGCGCGGAGCTTTTCGGCAAGTGCCATAACTGCCTTTTTGGTGTTGCCGTAAACCGAGGTGTAGGCAATGACAATTCCCTCTTCTTCGGGTTGATAGCTCGACCAAGTATTGTAAAGGTTGATATAATAACCGAGGTTTTCGCTCAGTACAGGGCCGTGCAAGGGGCAAATGATTTGGATATCCAATCCTGCCGCCTTCTTCAGGAGTGCCTGCACCTGCGTTCCATATTTGCCAACAATGCCAATGTAGTAGCGACGCGCTTCGCACGCCCATTCTTCTTCGATGTCGAGGGCGCCGAATTTTCCAAAGCCATCGGCAGAAAAAAGAATCTTATCGGTGCTATCGTAGGTAACGATAACCTCGGGCCAGTGCACCATGGGAGCTGTGACAAAGGTCAATTTATGTTCTCCCAAATCGAGAACGTCACCCTCTCCAACCACAATGCGGCGGTCGGCATAGTCAGTGCCAAAGAAGTTCTTCATCATATTGAACGCCTTTGCCGAGGATACTACGATTGCGTTGGGATACGCCTCGAGGAAGTTTGCAATATTTGCCGAGTGGTCAGGCTCCATGTGCTGAACCACGAGATAATCGGGCTTGCGTGCACCGAGAGTGTTTTGAATGTTATCCATCCACTCGTGTGTAAATGCGGCATCAACGGTATCCATAATGGCAATCTTTTTGTCGATGATGGCATAGGAATTGTACGCCATGCCGTTAGGAACGATATACTGACCCTCAAAAAGATCGATGTTGTGGTCGTTAACGCCAATATATTTGATGTCATTTGTAATTTTCATTTTATTACCTCTTGTGTTTTATAAAATCAAAAGCATTTACCGCTGCGGCAATCCTCTGTTACACCGCCGCGATAGCAAATTTCGTTGGGACATTGACCCGTTTGTTCAAAACGCAAAATGTTATCGATGGTTG
The DNA here is from genome assembly GCA_017559555.1 of Clostridia bacterium. Classification (GTDB taxonomy): domain Bacteria; phylum Bacillota; class Clostridia; order Oscillospirales; family CAG-272; genus UMGS1865. Next base: position 2,515 of record JAFYRH010000212.1, on the reverse strand, counting down.
CTTCGGCAATGTTCGCAAGTGCCTCGTTGGTGAGGAATGCTTGGTGCGAAGTAACAATCACGTTCGGCATAGAAATGAGTCGCGCCAAAATATCATCCTCGAGAATGTGACCCGAAAAATCTTCAAAGAAGAAATCAGATTCTTCCTCATAAACGTCAAGGCAGGCGGCACCTACGTGACGGGATTTAATAGCTGCAAGAAGCGCCTCAGCATCGACAAGTGCTCCGCGAGAGGTGTTGATAAGCACCACTCCGCGACGGCATTGTGCAAGAGAATTTTCATCTATGATATGGTACGTTTCATCAGTCAAGGGACAATGCAAGGAAATAATATCACTGTTTGCAAAAAGCTCGGGGAGGTCAACGTAGCGAACGGTATCACCGTTGTCAAGACCTTGTGCAGGAAACTTATCATACGCCAGCACCTTCATACCAAAGCCGCGGCAAATATCAATGAATACGCGCCCAATTTTACCCGTGCCGATGATGCCGACCGTTTTACCGTGCAGGTCAAAACCGGTCATATTATTCAAGCTAAAGTTGAAATCGCGTGTGCGGATATATGCCTTGTGAATACGTCGGATAGATGTGAGCAGCATTGCCATTGCGTGCTCGGCAACAGCATAAGGCGAATATGCAGGAACACGAAAAACGTGAATTTTGCCAAATGCGTAGCGTACATCCACATTGTTAAAGCCCGCACAACGAAGAGCCACCATGCGAACGCCCATTTCGCACAAACGGTCGATAACCGCAGCATTAACCGTGTCGTTGACAAATACACAAACACCGTCGCAACCGCGAGCGAGATCAACGGTGTCTTCATTTAATTTGGTTTCGTAAAATTTAAATTGAATACCCGAGTCTACCATAGCCACCTCAAAGGATTGCCTATCGTAGGGTTTGGTATCAAAAAAAGCAATTTTCATTCTTTTTTGTATTCTCCTCAATTACTTGGATATGTACTAATTATATTATACCAAAAAACAAAGCTGTTTTGCAATAGTTTTTCTAAAAAATTAGAGGAATTCTAAAAAAATTCACATTTTTATTATATCCAATTTGATTTACGCTATTCTCTCCCCTGCGCGCAAGCGCACAAGGAACGCCCCATTGTGTTGTTAAGACACAATGGGGCGTTCCTTGCTGTGGTAAAGTTCTTGGGGGGAGAGGTTTGGAGAGGGGTACTTCTTTCAAGAAGTACCCCTCTCCAAGTCTATTCACTTAACAATTATACACCACTGTAAGCATTAAAGCCGCCGTCAACGGGGATGATAACACCGGTTACAAAGCCGGATGCTTCGTCGCTGGCGAGCCAGAGAAGTGTGCCGATGAGGTCGGAAACTTCACCGAACTTCTTTTGGGGTGTGCCTGCGAGGATCTTGCCCGTACGAGCTGTGGGAGTGCCATCCTCGTTGAAGAGGAGCGCACGGTTTTGGTTGGTTACAAAGAAGCCGGGAGCAATGCCGTTTACACGAATGTTGCAGGGTGCAAAGTGCACTGCGAGCCATTGTGTAAAGTTGGAAATGCCTGCCTTTGCTGCACTGTATGCGGGGATCTTTGTCAAAGGACGGAACGCATTCATCGAAGAAATGTTGATGATGTTACCGCCTGTTTGAATCATATCCTCTGCGAATACTTGGGTTACCAAGAATGCAGATGTGATATTGAGGTCAAATACGAACTTCAGACCGCTCTCTTCGAGGTCGAAGAAGGTCTTGCAACCCTCGGTATCGGGGGTCATGTATTCGTTATCGCTGGATGCACGGGGGTTGTTTCCGCCTGCACCGTTGATGAGGAAGTTAACCTTGCCCCACTTTTGGTGAATGATATCACGAGCAGCAATGATGCTCTCTTTTACAAGACAGTTAGTGCCAATGCCGATTGCGTTTTCGCCAATGGATTCTGCAACCTCTTGTGCAGCCTTTTCGTTAATGTCAAGGAGTGCTACCTTTGCACCGCATTGTGCCAATGCGCGACCAAATTCAGCCATCAGAATGCCACCGCCACCGGTAACAACAACAATCTTATCGGAAAGGTCAATTTGATATGGTAATTTCATAACGTGTGATTCCTTTCTTATTTCAAGCCCTTCTCAACAGCCTCAAAGAGACCATAGAGATAGGTTGCGCCCAGTGCGCGGTCATACAAACCGTAGCCGGGCTTGCCATCTTCACCCCAAATGTTTCTGCCGTGGTCGGGACGTACATAGCCATCAAAGCCGGCTTCTACAAGTGCCTTAACGATGCCGTACATATCAAGGCTACCCATCGAAGTCAAGTGTCCGCTCTCGCAGAAGTCGAGTGCGCCCGAGTGGGTGATTTGACGCAGGTGTACGAAGTAGGAGCGAGCCGCCAGCTTGGAAGCCATTGCTACCATATCGTTGTTGCGTCCTGCACCGAGAGAACCGGTGCAAAGAGTGATACCGTTGTGTACGTTGGGAACAGCTGCGAAGAGCTTATCGTAGCTATCCATGCCCGTGATGATACGGGGCAGACCAAACATATCCCACGGCG
>JAFYRH010000211.1 GCA_017559555.1 Clostridia bacterium | reverse complement strand
GTGCTTCCAAAAAGGATATTCGCCGCGTATTCAATGCAGAAACCCTCATCGTCGGTTTTGTTGCTGGTGCTCTCGGTATTGGCATTACCCTAGGACTCAATGTGGTAATCAATATCATCCTCTTCAAACTCACCGAAATTGCTAACCTCAAGGCTGTTCTGCCTACCGAAGCCGCATTCCTCTTGGTTGGCATCAGTATGGCTCTGACCCTCATCGCAGGTATCTTCCCCTCCGGCTTTGCTGCAAAACGCAATCCCGTTGAGGCTCTTAGAACTGAATAATGGTTTTTTCGTGGGGTAACTTTTTGCAAAATGTTCCCCCACACCCCGTTAAGCACGTTCCGCGCCAACGAAATTTGCCATTCGCCAAGTGAAATCGCTTCGCGGTGAAATATTTGCTTTGCAAATGTGAAATGTTTGCTTGTGCAAACGTGTCAAATTTCATTTCATATTGCACACAGTGCAATATTTCACAATCCGCTTGCGGATTATTTCACGTTTTGCAATAGCAAAACATTTCACTTTTGGCACCACCGAAGCCTTGATTTTTAAGAGAGTTGAGTGAAAACAACACGGGAGCACCAAGGCACTCCCCTACCGGTTGGCTTTTTATTTTGCTTAAATCCGTAAGCAAAACAACAAATGATTGGTAGGGGAGCGGCAATTTTTGCGAAGCAAATTTGCCGCGAAGCAAAGCGGAGTTTGCTTGGATGCTCCCGAAAACAAACAAATTATCGTTTGTAAAGAAGTGAAAATCGCCCATACGAATAAAAAGCAGTCGTTTTGATAGCGACTGCTTGTTTGTTTTCTTATTTTATGAACGGCTCAAAGAAATTGGCGATTTCCGTCACGTAAGTATCCACATCCACGGGGAAACAGAGACCGTGTCCTGCTTTTGGAGTGATAACAAGGTGCTTGGGAGCGGAACATGCGGCGTGGTTTTCTTCGCTCATTGACATCGGCACAAAGGCATCCTCATCACCGTGGAAGAAGATAACAGGCACGCGGCAGTTTGGCATAGACTCAATGGGCGAATTGGCATCGGGATCGAATCTGCCAAACAGAATTGCGCCAAGGCGCACGAACGGATACAAGAGATTATCGGGCAGGTGCATATCGCGAATGACCTTTTTGATGATATCCTTTGCCGAGGTATATCCGCAATCGGCAACGGTTCCCTTAACGTTTTCGGGTAGCTCCATCGCGGAGGTCATCATAACGGTTGCTGCGCCCATGGAAATGCCGCCGAGAAGGATTTGGGCATTGGGGTCGATGTTTTCCAAAACATACTGAATCCATGCACGCGCATCGCGGCTTTCATTGACACCAAAGGTGATCACGTGTCCCTCGCTTTTGCCGGAGGCACGGTGATCGACGATAAGCACGTTGTGCCCGAGTCTTTGGCAACGGTAAACACCGCCCGAAAGATCTTGCTCGGCACATCCGTGATAGCCGTGAAAGAGGATATCAATGGGGAGACCTTTTTCAAATTCGAAATAGGTTCCGCGGAGTGTCAATCCGTCAAAGGATTGAATGCTGACCTCTTTGTGCGGAAGCGCACGTGCATATTTGATCCATTCGATCATTTGCTCGTGATGGGGCTCATAAATTTCTCCCGCCGGAACGGGATACTCCGGCCACTTCTCGCGGCGCGAGGTATAAAAAATCTTCAAAAAGCAAATCAGTGATGTGGCAAGCACCAACACAAGCGCCGCCAAAAGAATGTATAAGAAGATCATATCCGTCTCCCCTTTTCATTTTTCTTCCATTATTATAGCACCAAATCACGCAAATTGCAATCCCTTTTGGGCCCCAATAAAAAAATACTTGATTTTTTCGACAAATTGTGATATAATAATTAAGTTAGTTCAAAAAAGCAACACAAAAACAACACATATTGGAGGGCTTATGACGCCGAACGGAAATATTGAAGTCAATTACAAAAACAAAAAACGATACAATTATGCGCGACGTCCCATTCGCCAACCAATGTTTATTGTTTGGCTGATTTGGTTCCTTTCTAAAATGATGCTCATTGGCAAGAAGTTCAAAATTGAAAAGGTTGGCATGGAAGGTCTCAAGCCCCCCTATATGATTCTTTCCACACACCAATTTTTCATCGATTTTGAATTGACTGCTCTGATTACCACTCCCCACAGAGTCAACAACGTAGTGGCTCTTGACGGCTTCTATCGCCGTCCTTGGTTGATGGAGCTCATCGGTGCAATCGGCACACGTAAGTACATTACCGACCTCGCTCTTATCAAATCCATTTATCACGTTTTGCGCAAAGGCGACGTGCTCTGTATGTATCCCGAGGCACGTTACTCCCCTTGCGGCATTACATCTTATATGCCCGACTCGATGGGTGCGCTTGTAAAGCGCGCAAAGGTTCCGGTTGTCACCATCGTGCACCATGGCAACCACCTGCACTCCCCTTTCTGGAACTTCCGCAAAAAGCGCAAGGTTCCGCTCCACACCGTAGCAACTTTGGCACTCACCCCCGAACAAATTGAAAAAATGAGCGTAGCAGAAATCAACGATTACCTCAAAAACGCTCTGCAATACGACGAATATAAATACCAAAAGGAAAACAACATCCTCATTACCGAGCACTACCGAGCAGAGGGACTGCACAAGGTTCTTTATCAATGCCCGCATTGCCTTAAGGAAACCATGGCTTCGGAAGGCACGCACATCTTTTGCACCTCCTGCGGCAAAAAGTGGGAGCTTTGTGAAAACGGTGAACTGAAAGCCACCGAGGGTGAGACCGAATTCCCCCACGTTCCCGATTGGTATTTGTGGGAACGTGAACAGGTTCGTGCTGAAATTGAACGCGGAGAATATTCTTTCTCGGACGATGTAGACATTTATACCCAACCCCGTTGTTGGAAATTCCACCACGTTGGTCCCGGTAAGGTCACACATGATGAAGAAAATGGCTTTATTGTAACCGGTCATTACCGCGGTCAAGATTTCCGCACACAACGTCTGCCCATTCAAAACAACAGTTTGCACATCGAATACGATTGGGTTTACGTTAAGCCCTATGACTGTTTTGAAATTTCGGTAGAAAACGACTCCTTCTACTGCTACCCCACCAAGCAAAACGTCATTACCAAATTGGCATTTGCAACCGAAATTCTTTACGAACGCGCATCGCAAAAGAAAAACGCTCCTGCAAAAATCGAAAAATAAGTCATGACCACCGGCTAAGCCGGTGGCTTGCACAGCCCTATAAGGGCATATTACTGGCGGGGCTAAAAGCCCACCGGAATTTTTGACACTTGCAAAACTGCCCTGCAGCCACAAATGTGGCAACTATCTTAGCCTCCCCTGTGCAAGGGGAGGTGGCATTTTCGCAAGAAAATGACGGAAGGGTTGCCTCTATCTCTTTGGTTTTATTAGTTAGAACCAACCCTTCAGTCAGTCTATCGACTGACAGCTCCCCTTGCACAGGGGAGCCTTCCGCTGCGGCGGGATTGTTCATCGGCAAAAGCCTCTTTGGAACCACCCGCTTAGCGGGTGGTTTTTGGTTTACAACAACACACGCCCGTGAACAAAATTGCACGGGCGTGTTCTTTTTTGCTTTAAGGCATTCTTGTCATTTCTCTCTGTGCCATAACAAGGCCGTAGTAAATGCCCTCGCGAGCCATCAATTCATCGTGTGTGCCGACCTCGGCTACACCGCCCTCATTGAGCACCACAAGTCTTGTGGCGTTGCGGAGAGTAGAAAGTCTATGTGCTATGGCAATGGTGGTTCTACCCGAAGAAAGAGCCGCCAGAGCATCTTGAATCAGCTTTTCGGTCTGCGTATCCAATGCAGAGGTTGCTTCATCAAGAATGAGAATGCGCGGATTATGAAGCAGTGCACGCGCAATGGCAATTCTCTGTCTCTCACCGCCCGAAAGGGTGTGTCCCTTTTCGCCTACGTAAGTATTATAGCCATCCGGCAAACGAACGATAAACTCGTGTGCGCCTGCCATTTTTGCCGCCTCTATAACTTCTTCGCGTGTAGCGTTCGGCTTGGCATAGGTCAGGTTTTGCCAAATGGAGCCCGTAAAGAGGAACGTCTCTTGCAAAACAACGCCCATTTGTCGGCGGAGAGATTCTTGCGAAATATTGCGCACGTCTACACCGTCAATACAAATCGAGCCCTCGTCAACGTCATACATACGCATCACAAGGTTGATCAGCGTAGATTTTCCAACGCCCGATTTACCAACAAGTCCTATGAACTCACCCGGTTTGACGTGTAAGTCAATGTCTCGAAGGACGTCTTCTCCTGCTGTATAACCGAAGGTAACGTGATTGAGGTCGATATAACCGTCGATATGTTCGAGTTCTTTTTCGTGTCCATCGGCAACGTCGATGTTTTCATCGATAATATCGTACACACGTGTAAGAGATACCATCATGTGCATGAACATTCTCGGGAAGCGCATCAGTGCCATCAAAGGCCCAAAAATCATAGAGGTATAGGAGGAGAACTGCGACATTTCACCTGCGGTCATTTTGCCTGCTAGCATTTGTGTGCCAACGTAATAGAGCAAAACGAACTCACCAAAACCCATTAAAAAGTGCAGAATGGGCATCAAAACCGCCCAAAAGCGTTCGATGCGAAGTTGCAAATCTTTTTCCTTTGCTGCAATGTCAACAAAGCGCGCTTCTTCCTTTTTTTCCATTCCGTAGGACTTGACTACGCGAATACCCGAAAAGATATCGTGCAGGACCACACTGCCCTCGGAATTGACGCTCCAGCGCTTGCGGAACATAGAACCCATAAAACGCCAAAAGAAGCGGAAGCAAAGGGCTACCAGCGGCATAGGAATCAAAATAAGCGCCGCCATAAGCGGGTCATAAGTAAACATCAGCACCGAAATGCCGAGGAGC
>JAFYRH010000210.1 GCA_017559555.1 Clostridia bacterium | reverse complement strand
GTAACACCGTTTGCCTCCACCGCCTCTCTGACGCGAGCGGCTTCTTCGTCGGTGAGTGTCAATACTTTTTCGGTAAAAATGTTCTTTTTTGCATTCGCAATGCGAACGAGATCCTCTGCGTGATCAGAGGATGCGGAACAAACGATAACCCCCTCGGCATCGCTTGCGAGGAGCTCCTCGGGAGTAGCAAAACGGTAAAGACCGAATTCCTTTGCATAAGCCTCTGCCAGAGCATCGTCTTTTTCATAAAAACCGATCACCTCGCCGTGGGCTTGTGCCTTGCGGGTGTAATCGGGGGCGTGGACGTGCCAAACGCCAAATACTGCTATCTTCATGCGAAGTATACCGGCTTTCCGGTTTTGGAGGACTCGTAAATCGCCTCAAGAATTTCGGAAACGACCAATGCCTGCTTGGGAAGCACAACAGGGTCGGTATCTTCAACAATGGAACGGATCCAGTTAGCGGCTTCTACGTCGATCGCATTGGAGGATGCACCGCTGTAGAATGCTACACCGCCTGCGTTGGTGTCGACCTTGGTTTCGGTTTGACGGTCGAACTCAATCTTGTTAATTTTGAGGACGTTGTTCTTAATTTGAAGTCCTTCTTTGCTACCGCAAAGGGTGCAGCTACCCTCTTCGATGGGTTCGGAGGTATTGAGCGCCCAGCTGGTTTCGAGCATAATGGTGGCACCGTTCTTCATACGAATGAATGCGCAAGCAGCCTCCTCAAGAGGAGTGGTGCTAACGCCGTTGTCGCCCCAAATATTGCCTGCTTCGGGATGCTCAAGCCTCTTGTGGGTCTTACCAACAACCATTTCGGGCTCGTAGTTGTTCATCAAATAAAGGGTGAGGTCGAGGGAGTGGGTTGCAATATCGATAATGGGTCCGCCGCCTTGTGCTTCGGCATCAAGGAATACACCCCAGTTGGGAGTGCCGCGACGGCGAATTGCGTAGCAGTTTGCGTAATAGATCTCTCCAAGAGCACCGGACTCGATGTATCTTTTTGCATAGATGCTCTGCGGTTTTTGACGGTGTTGATAACCAATGGTCAGCTTTTTGCCGGTTGCAACTGCCGCTTCGTACATTCTGCGCGCGTCAGCCGCGGTTTTTGCCATGGGCTTTTCGCACATAACGTGCTTGCCTGCATAAAGAGCATCAACGGTGATTTGTGCGTGCTCGCGGTTGGGAGTCAGAACGTGAACGACTTCGATTTCTTCATCCTTGAGGAGCTCCTTGTAGTCTACGTATACTTTTGCATCGGGTGTGCCGTATTTAGCGCGTGCTTTTTCGGCTCTTTCGGGAATGAGGTCACAAAACGCAACCATCTTTGCGTTGGGAATACGAGAGAGTGCGGGCATATGCTTGCCGTTGGCAATGCCGCCGCATCCGATAATACCGATTTTTACGATTCTTTCCATGATTTTTCTCCTTTTTTCTGTTTCATTTTAATTCAGCGCCGCATCTTTTTGGCGCTCCGCGAAAAAATATGAGTAAATTCTGATTTTATTATAGACTTTTTGAAAAATAAATGCTATAATAGAATTGCCAAAAAATATAACAAATTTGTCCTGTGAGGAAAACAGAAATGAACATAAATAACTTTCACGTAGAATTGCCGCAAACCGTTGGCGATGGAACAGAGTTCTTTTTGCAAACCACTCCCCCCTCGTCTGTTGCTTGCGCGGCACACGTCCATAAGGCCGTGGAGCTGTTATACGTTAAAAACGGCTCCTATACCGTTCTGCTCGACGGTGTGGAACACGAAATTGAAACGGGCGACCTTGTGCTTTTTTGCTCCAACGCCATTCACCACGTTTTCACAAAAAATTTGCCCGAGAACGAATACTACGTTATTAAAATTTCTCCTGCGTTCTTTTTGCAATTCTCCACGCAAGAAGGCACCGAATACGTCATGCGCTTTGCCATCAACCGTAAAGAAAATAAAAATATTTGGAAGCGCGAAGAGCTGGAAGGCACGCCTCTCCTCTCTGCTCTGCAATCACTGATTGCCGAACACGAGGAGCAAAAATACGCATCACAGGTGGCAATCAAGCTCAAAATTATGGAACTGTTGGTTGAAATTTTGCGAAGCGACTCCCCCACCGGCGAAAAAATACCGCACAACCAAACAACCACTCTTATTTATAACACAATGGTCTATGTTCGCAACCACTACACCGAGGATATGGACGAGCGCGAATTGGCGAAAAGCCTTGGCATGAGCTACAGTTATTTTTCGCGCAGTTTTAAACGGGTAACGGGCATGAGCTTTAAGCAATACCTCAACCGTACACGCGTCAATCAAGCCGAAAAATTGCTCTGCCGCGACAACGCATCGGTCAGCGAGGTTGCCACAAAGTGCGGATACAACAGCATCTCTTATTTCATCAACGTGTATAAGAATATCACCGGCAAAACGCCCTACCAAAGCTTGCGTCAAACAAAAAGTCGAACTCCGTAAAGAGTTCGACTTTTTTATTCTTTTGAAACGTTTTTATTGTTCGTCAGCAGGAATATCCTCTGCAACTTCTTCCGTAACTTCCTCAAAAGGAACCGCTACAACGGGCTTAATGGTCTCGTAAACGTTTGCGTGGGTAGCATTGAGAAGAGGAACTACATAAAGGGCTGCAAGACCGCAGGTCAAAGAGCAAAGCAAGTACCAACCGATAAAGGAAAGGTCAAGAACAAAGAGTTCCATTTTGTGACCTTCCATCATAGCCTTGGATTCTGCAATGCATTCTCTTGCGCTCTTACCCTTGTTGTCTGCAAGAACGTACATAGCCATCGAGTAAGAATAGCCCTTAACGATACCGGGGATGATGAAGAGCAAGGACCACAGGAAGGTGTAAATGCCAACCAAAAGGGTTACCTTGAATGCGCTGAAGAAATCATCAAAACCGTCGAAACAATTCTTAACTTCGGGGGTACCACCGCGAACGACCATCAAATAGATGCGAATGGTGCTCAAAGCAAATGCAGGGGTTACAATAATAGAAACGGCAAGACCCACACCGGGAATCAGGTTTGCAAGAAAGCTTGCAGCTGCTGTAATAGCGCCAATAACGAGGGTAACGGCAATTAAAACACCGATTTTACCTTTGATTTGTTCCTTGGCTTGCGCCTTTAATTGTTTTCTGTCCATAGTATGTACTCCTTAAAGTAATTTTTGGGGGAAGATTCCCTTGTTGTTATTATACCGCAGTTAGCGAAAAATGTCAATAGCCAATTTAACTTGTTAAAGTTTTGCATACCTGTGAATAATTTTATTTAGCTTGAAGATTTTTATTGTAATCCTCACTCAAAAGATTCATAGCCGTGCAAAGCTTGTGAAAATAGATGAAAGGGCCGACTATAATCAGTGAACCAAAATAGTACCAACCCCAAAACGTACTCGGGCTAAATTCGTAGGGTATATCGCGCTCTTCCAAAGCCTCCTCAATACGTTGAGATAGACTGTGGAACCAAATGGCAAGAACGATGGAAAAGGTCAATAACGAGGCGATGTATGCCACAGCATAGCTCATCATTTTTTGTCGCTCTCGCGAGGGTGAAATCTTCTCAAGCTCATAGGAAAGCGGTAAAAAGAAAAAGATGCTGGATATGCCAAAGGTCAAAATATGAAGAATCATCATCTTCCACATCTTGCGGTCGGTTCTGAGCGGCTGCGGTCTATATTCCGTTTTTTCTTCGTCATAGGGATATTTGTAAGCCATAATCTTCTCCTTTTTCCCATATTATCAACATTTTATGCTGCCCTAATGATAATTCCTCACACCACAAAAATGCAGTCGATGTACCATTTTCTTTTGCAAAGCAAAGACAACAAAAATTCGATTTTATTTTACCACAAAAAGAGCGCATTGTCAATAAAACGGAGCATTTCCCTTAATTACAGACAAAAAAACGTGAGCCACGGATAAAAAAGCACAGATGGTCTGCGTGTTTTGCAGTATGATTACAAGCACATCAGTTGCTTCAATCCATCACGCCAACAAGCTCTTCCCTTCCCAATCGGAGTTGGGTTCAATGCCTGCAAGAGCCGCAACGGTGGGGGCAATGTCGATAATGTTAACTTCTTCAAGATTACCGATCAGTTCGCGCTCTGCTCCCGCAAAAATGAGCGGAATGGTCATATCCTCGGGGCTATCGGTGCCGTGTGTATGGTCGTGTCCGCCGTGGTCGGCAGTAATGATAACGGCATAATCCTTGGGGATTGCCTCCATAATGCGTGCAATGTTTTCCCAGCTGTTTTCCATAGCGTGCATGTATTTTTCGCTCATCCATCCGTGTGCATGTCCTGCTTCATCGGGGTAACCAAGGTAAAGGAACGTGAGGTCAGCATTGTTCTCGTTGATGTAACCGATAGCGGCATCGGTCAGGCGGTTGTTTGCCTCTTCCCAGCCTTGTGTGGCTCCCTTAATCAGCAAAGAATAATTGAGGGATGCAGGATGGCAAAGGTCACGCAACTGCCCCCAACTATAAAAAGAGGCAACATCCTTTTTTTCGATTGCAAGAACGTCAAAAAGGCTCAACAGTTGGCGAGATGGAGGGACGTAGGTGTTCCCTTTTGTGCCGTGATGCTCGGGCGTCATGCTAAAAAAGAGCGACATGTGGCAACAAAGCGTAACAGACGGCATAACCGTTTGCGCGTTCAAGGTATAAACAGAGTTTGCCATTACCTTTTGCGCGGCTTTGCAATTTGCCAACGCATCGGGGCGCATACCGTCAACCAAAATCAGCAGAGTTTTCATAGTTTTTCCTCCCTATTCCTTTTGGAATTTATACCACCATTATAGCACGAAAGAAATAACATGTCAATAGAATGAAACACAAAAAGGAACCCACGCTTGTGGGTTCCTTTTGCTTTAATGCCTTTAGGCAGTTGAGCGCGAAGCGCGAAACAGACAACAAACTACTATGTAGTGGGCAACAAAGGT
>JAFYRH010000209.1 GCA_017559555.1 Clostridia bacterium | reverse complement strand
CGTTGAGATGAAAAACGCAGCGCAGTACCTTGAATTTGAAAAGGCCGCTTACCTGCGTGACGAGATCAAAAAGCTTCGCGAGGGCAAAATCGATGCACCGCGAAAGAGTCGCAAAAATAGCTAAAATCGCCACACGTACTGCAAAATATACCAAAATCAGGAGTTTTTATGCCCAATAAAATCACCATCCGCGGTGTGCGGGTGCACAATTTGAAAAATATAGACGTCGAAATTCCGCGCGATCAACTCGTTGTTGTTACGGGACTTTCGGGGTCGGGAAAATCCTCACTTGCCTTTGATACTATTTACGCGGAGGGACACCGCCGCTTTGTGGAGTCACTGTCGTCCTATGCGCGTATGTTCCTCGGTCAACTCGATAAACCCGACATCGACTCCATCGAGGGACTTTCACCGGCTATTTCCATCGACCAAAAAACCACCTCACGCAATCCGCGTTCCACGGTGGGCACGGTCACCGAAATTTACGACTACCTGCGCCTGCTTTATGCTCGCGTAGGCATTCCGCATTGCCCGATTTGCGGCAAAGAGATTCGTCAACAAACGGTTGACCAAATCATCGACCGCATCCTGACTTTCCCCGAAGGGGAACGCTTTATGGTGCTTGCTCCCGTTGTCAGAGCGCAAAAGGGTATGCACGAAAAAGTATTTGCCGATGCGCGCAAGCGCGGTTATGTTCGCGTACGCGTAAATGGAAATATGTACGATCTTTCCGAAGAGATCAAACTTGATAAAAACAAAAAGCATACCATTGACATCGTTGTCGACCGTCTCGTTATGCGAGAGGGCATTGCATCTCGACTTTCGGATTCGGTTGAAAATGCACTCGGTGCCGCCGACGGACACGTCACTATTGTTACTGTTCCGCGTGAGGGAGAACCCAAGGAATTGGAATTTTCCCAAAATTACGCATGCGAAGAACACGGTATTTCGTTTGGTGAGCTTGAACCGCGTATGTTTTCCTTTAACAATCCCGCAGGTGCGTGCGCGCACTGTGCGGGACTTGGTGAAATGCAAACCATTGCGGTCAATCGCATAATCCCGAGCAAAAAGCTCTCTCTCAGCGAGGGCGCAATTGCCGTAAACGGCTTTAAAACCTTAGAGGAAGAAAGCTGGAACGGCCCCCTTTTTGCCGCAGTTGGTAAGCGCTTCGGCTTTGATATGGATACCCCCATTGAAAACTTTACCGAAGATCAATATCAAAAGCTTTTGTACGGCACAGGCGAGGAAAAATATGAGATTCACCGTTGGTTTGGCAGAGAAGACCACCATCAACTCGTCAAATTTGACGGTATCGTTCCTATGATTGAGAACCGTATGAAAATGTACGGTAACGAATATTATACGCAATTCATTGAGGAAGCACCGTGTCCCGAGTGCCACGGTCAACGTCTTTCCGCGACGTCGCTCTCCGTAACCGTGGGAGGGAAGAACATTCACGAGCTTTGCTCGCTTTCCATTGTAGATGCACTTGATTTTGTCAACGCTTTGAATTTGACCGAAACCGAAGCACAAATTGCAGGTGAAATTCTCAAAGAAATTCGCTCCCGTCTCGGCTTTTTGGTGAGTGTGGGACTGAATTATCTCACGCTTTCCCGCAAAGCGGGAACGCTTTCCGGCGGTGAGGCACAGCGTATTCGTCTTGCTACGCAAATCGGCTCGGCACTTGTTGGAGTTCTTTACATTCTCGATGAGCCCAGCATCGGCTTGCATCAGCGTGATAATTCCAAGCTTATTGCAACCCTCAAACGCCTGCGCGATCTCGGCAATACCGTTATCGTAGTGGAACACGACGAGGAGACTATGGAGAGCGCGGATTATATTCTCGATATTGGTCCCGGGGCGGGTATTCACGGCGGTCAAGTGGTTGCCCAAGGTACGCCCGAGGAGATTATGAAGGACGAAAAATCCATCACAGGTGCGTATTTATCCGGCAAAAAGACCATTGAAATCCCCAAATACCGCCGCGAAGGAAACGGTGCTTTCTTGCAAGTCAAGGGTGCACGCCATAACAACCTCAAAAACATTAACGTAGATATTCCGCTTGGAAAATTCGTTTGTGTTACGGGTGTTTCGGGTTCCGGTAAGTCCTCTCTTATCAACGGTATCTTGCATCCCGTCTTGGCAGAAAAACTGAACCGTGCCATCACCTATCCCGGTAAACACGATGAAGTCTTGGGACTCGAACACCTCGATAAAGTAATTTGTATCGACCAAAGTCCTATCGGTCGTATGCCGAGCTCTAACCCCGCAACATACACGGGACTTTTCACCGATATTCGTTCTCTTTTTGCACAAACCAAGGATGCAAAAGCACGCGGATACGGTCCCGGACGTTTTT
>JAFYRH010000208.1 GCA_017559555.1 Clostridia bacterium | reverse complement strand
ATGAATGAAATTGCCCCAACCGTTGTCGTCTTGGTTGTCGTCTTTCTTTTCATCGTTTTGATTTTGTTGATCGTTTTGATCCTTGGAAGCTTCTTCTTCGGACTTTTCTTCGTCAGTCTCCTTTTCTGCTTCCGCTGCTTGATTCTTTGCGCGCTCCTCGTTATCTTGACGGCTCTTCTCTGCCTTTTCTGCAGCAATTGCCTCGAGTTGCTCAACAGTAGCGCCATCTTGCATAGCGGCATTGAATTGGTCGCCATCCATTGTTTCGTGGCCGAGCAGGTACTCTGCAACAAAGTGAAGCTTATCAATATGCTCGGTGAGAATTGCTTTTGCATCGGCATAGCATTCCTTAACAATGCGTTGGATCTCTTCGTCGATAACAGATGCGGTTTGCTCGGAATATTCCTTGCCTGTTCCGTAGTCTCTGCCAAGGAACACCTCGGAGTGACCGGAGCCGTAAAGAACGGTGCCAAGGCGGTCGCTCATACCGTAGCGAGTAACCATTCTGCGTGCGATTTGGGTTGCTTGTTGAATGTCACCCGAGGCACCCGTGGAAATATCATCCATAATCAATTCCTCGGCAATACGTCCACCAAGGCTCATGCGAATGCGGTCGATCATGTCACCGCGCGTATTGTAGGAGGTATCGACTTCGGGAACACTAACGGTTACACCGCCTGCTCTGCCTGCGGGAATAATGGTGATAAACTTAACGGGGTCGGTGTTCTTGCAATAGTAAGAAACAACTGCGTGACCTGCCTCGTGGTATGCGGTGAGCTTGTTTTCCTTTTCGGTGCGCACTTTGGTCTTCTTTTGAGGACCGAGAAGCTCTTTCATAAATGCGGCTTCGATATCTTCCATACCGATAAGGGACTTGCCCTTCTTTGCGGCAAGCAAGGCCGCTTCGTTGAGGAGGTTTGCAAGGTCTGCACCGGTAAAGCCAACGGTGGACTGAGCAACCTTGTGGAAGTCAACACCGGACTCCAAAGGCTTGTTGCGTGCGTGCACCTTGAGGATCTCTTCTCTACCCTTCATATCGGGGTAGTTAACGGTAATTTGACGGTCGAAACGTCCGGGACGAAGGAGTGCGGGGTCGAGGATGTCGGGGCGGTTGGTTGCCGCCATAACGATGATACCGTCGTGCGAGCCAAAGCCGTCCATTTCAACGAGCAATTGGTTGAGGGTTTGCTCTCTTTCATCGTGTCCACCACCAAGACCTGCGCCACGGTGACGTCCAACAGCATCGATTTCATCGATAAAGATAATTGCCGCGGGAGATTTGCGTGCGGTATCGAACAAGTCGCGCACACGGGATGCACCTACACCAACGTACATTTCTACAAAGTCGGAACCCGAAATCGAGTAGAACGGTACGCCTGCCTCGCCTGCAACTGCTTTGGCAAGCAAGGTTTTACCCGTACCGGGAGGGCCTTGGAGCAATACACCGTGCGGGATTTTTGCACCAAGCTTTGTAAATTTGGAGGGATCTTTGAGGAATTCAACAATTTCGACAAGCTCTTCCTTTTCTTCGTCGGCACCTGCTACATCGCGGAAGAGTACACGCTTGCTCTCATCCACCTCAGGTGTTTTGACACGCGCCTTGCCAAAGTTGTTGAACTTTCCGCCGCCACCGCCCATCTTTTTGAACGAGATGAAATAGATGACAACAAAGAGAATAATAATGCCAAGTGTGGGCAAAAGGCTGACCCACCACGGAATGGTTTCCTGCGGTTCATATTCTACAACAACACCGTTTGCCAGCATCGTATCTTGGAAATCTTGGTAGAACATATCCACATAGGCAAGTGTATAGCTCTTTTGCGACTCGTCTTTGAGCGTTACGGTAACCTTACCCGTGTTGTGTACGTAGACCGATTTTACCTCGTTGTTTGTGATAAAGGCTGCCAACTCGCTGTAGTTATCAATTGCCGTACCTTCGGTATCCTTGTAGAACAAGGAAGAAAGCATTAGAATGATAACGCCAAACAGCACTGCATACAAAAGTAGCTGGCGACCAAAACTGTTTTTCTTCTTCATAATTCTGTAACTCCTTCCCCCAGGGGGATCTTCTTTTTATTTACTCGCTGTAAATCGACGGGTCAAGAACGCCGATATACGGAAGATTACGATAATATTCTGCGTAGTCAAGACCGTAGCCAACCACAAATTCATCGGGGATGACAATACCGGTGTAGTCTGCCTGCATTTCCACTTGGCGACGCGAGGGCTTATCGAGCAGAGTGCAGCACTTTACGCTATGCGCACCGCGGGTAGCCAACAGCGAGCAAAGCTTTTGCAGGGTGCGACCGCTATCGATGATATCCTCAACAATAATAACGTCAACATCCTTAATGTCGCGCTTGAGGTCAAGACTGACTTGAATAAAGCCGGATGTTTCAACACCGCTACCGTAAGAAGAAACTTTCATAAAGTCCATGGTGCAGGGGCGGTTAATACGACGGATGAGGTCAGTGGCAAACAGGACGGAGCCCTTGAGCACAATAACAAATACAAGCTCGCGATCGTGATCGGGATAATCTTGGTTGATTTGTGCCGCCAGACGGTCGCAAGTCTCTTGGATTTTTTTCTCGTCTGCCAAAATGTACTTCATATCATCTCTCATTTGGTGCATAGCAATCTTCCTTTCTTTTCGCGTTCTCAAAACGCGTTGTTCTGAACGTTGATTTCAATTTTGTAAGCAGAGGATTTATCATCCTTAGCAATTTTTTCTTTTAAGTCATCCGACATTCCCACAAAAGGAGCCCAGACGATTTCCTCTCCGCGGCAAAGGAGCGGAAGTGCTTGGCGCATCTCAATCGAAATGCCCTTTTCAGCCCAAAGGCGACGCAATTGGCGGTGCATTTTGCCACGCAGAATAACGTCTCCCTCGCGACGGTTACGCCATGCGAGTTCTTTTTGTAAGTCTTCCCACTCTCCAAAAAGCACAAGAACGTTTTGCGCTTGTTTATCGGCACCGTTTAATTTTTCATCTTTTGTGATGCAAATAGAAATATCGGTGTTGGGAATTTGAGTCTTTCCCAGTGTTAACGGTATTGTGTAATCCCCCACGGGTTGCGGTTTGGTTTTGGTAAGGGACATTCGACCGCGAGCTGTGCAATAAGCGGACACGCCGCCAGGCAATGCCACACGCGCGGTTGTATCGCCACTCTCTACCAAGCTCACAAGTGCTTGCAGGTGAACATATTCAAGAGATGTATTTCTCTCTTTTTCAAACCACATCTGCAGGGCGCGACGGCGAATAGCGGGATGTGCCTTTTGCAGGTGCAAATATGAAATACCGCGTACAGTAGTGTTTTCCTCTACAAACTTCTTGGCAAGCTCTTGTAGGTACGCTTCATCCTCACAAAGTTCTTTGCTCATTTGTACGGCACGATGCGAGGAATCGGCAAACAGTGACTCCAGCACATGCAACACTTCGGCTCGAATGCGATTGCGTGCATAGGCAATATCGGCATTGGTGCTGTCGATTACATAATCTAATCCGTGGGCTTGACAATATTCCAAAATCTCCTTTTTGGTAAAGCCAAGCAGTGGGCGCACAAGATGCCCCACCTCAAAAGGACGAATGGGTGCGATACCGCAAAGACCTGCGAGACCCGTTCCGCGTGCGATGCGGAAAAGAACGGTTTCGAGATGGTCATCAGCATGATGTGCCGTGACGAGAAGCGGAATTTTTCTCTCTTTCATCAAATCGGCAAAGAAAGCATAGCGAACCTCGCGTGCGGCTTCCTCAAGGCTTTGTCCCTTCTCTTTGGCAAGTGCGGGAATATCGACGTCGAGAATGGCAATTTCAAGTCCGCGCTCTTTGGCTACGTTCTCGCAAAAATTGCGGTCGTGCAAAGCTTCCTCACCGCGAATACCGTGATTGACGTGTGCCAACAGGATAGGAGCACTCGGATATTCCTTTTGCATCATATCCAAAAGCGCCACCGAATCGGCACCGCCCGAAAACGCCAACAAAACGGGGGCATTGGATGCCACCCCTGCTAATTTGCGTGGGTCGGTAAGCTTTCCTTTTTGAACGAGTCGTTCTGTCATACGCCTACGTCGCGATCGTCGGCAATGGTTACGAACTTGGTAAACTGACCGTTCCAGCCCATGTTGACCGTGCCCGTAGAGCCGTGACGGTTCTTTGCAATAATGACTTCGGCAATGCTGGTATCCTGCCCTGCCTCATCCGTTTTATAGTATTCGCTACGGTAGAGGAAAATGACGGTATCGGCATCCTGCTCGATAGCACCCGAGTCACGAAGGTCGGAAAGCATCGGCTTTTTATCGGTACGGGATTCAGGTCCACGGGAGAGCTGTGCACAGCAAACAATAGGAACCATGAGTTCTTTTGCCATAATCTTGAGCGAACGGGAAATTTCGGAAACTTCTTGCACGCGGTTATCGGTGTGTTTATCACCCGACATCAAACCAAGGTAGTCGATAATAACCATGCCAAGGTTCTTCACACGGCGCAGTTTTGCCTTCATAGCCGTAACGGTCATACCGGAGGTATCGTCGATAAGAATATCACAACCTGCAAGCTCGCCTGCGGCTCTTGCAAGGTTTTCCCAATCATTAGGCGCCAATTCACCCGTACGCAAGCTGTAGCTGTTAACAAGCGCTTCACTCGAAAGAACACGGTTAACAAGCTGATCGGCAGACATTTCCAAAGAGAAAATGCAAACAGTCTTTTTGGTTTGCTTTGCCACGTTGGTAGCAATATTGAGGGCGAAAGAGGTTTTACCCATACCGGGACGCGCACCAACCAAAACGAGGTCACTCTTACCAAGACCTGCCAATACGCGGTCGAGAGCCGAGAAACCGGTTTGTGTGCCCTGCGTAGCCTCTTTGTTTGTGTTGAGGTCGTGCAAGTGTGCATAAACGTCTCCAAGAACGTCCTTGATGTGACGGAAGCCCTTGGTATCTCTTCCCTGCGCAATGTTGAAAATCAAATTTTCGGCATGGTCAATGATGTCAGTAACCGATTCCTGCTCGGAGTAAGCCGCCTCGGAGATCTCACTGCTTGCGGCAATGAGCTGACGAAGTACGCTCTTCTCCTTAACGATGCGCGCATAGTCTTTGATATTCAACGCATCCGGAACAGCATCGGTAAGGGTGCGGATATAATCCTCACCACCCGACTTATTGTAAATGCCCTTGGTAACCAGCATATCGATAAGTGTTACCACGTCGATTTCGCTGTTTGCCATAAAGAGCCCTTGCATTGCAAGATAAATTTGCTTATGTTCTTCGAGATAAAAATCCTCGGAGTTAAGCATATCCGCCACCTGCGTGATGGAGACGGGATCAATCAAAATCGCTCCAAGAAGCGATTGCTCTGCCGGCATAGAAAACGGCAGGCGTTTCATCAATTCGTTTTGCATAATCTTTATTTTTCTACGCGAACGGTAATTTTACCGCTGACTTCGGTGTAAAGTTTAACGTCTGCTTGATAGCTACCGTATGCTTTAATGGTTTCTGCGAGAGAAATCTTGCGCTTGTCAATATCAATACCGTGGGAAGCCTTGAGCGCGTCGGAAATATCCTTTGCGGTAACAGAACCGTACAAACGGTTATCGGTTCCACCGGGAGCTTTGATAACAACCACAATTTCTTTAAGCTTTGCGGCAAGTGCTTGCGCTTCCTTCTTTTCGGTAGCAATACGGTATTCCAAGGCTTCTGCCTTTACTTTTACGTCATTGAGCGATTGTGCATCCGCAGGCTTTGCAAGCTTGCGGGGAATCAAAAAGTTTTTTGCATATCCGTCGGATACTTCAACAACTTGATTCTTTTTGCCCTGCCCTTTTACGTCGGTTAAGAAAATCACTTTCATTTTATATCTCTCCTATGTGCGATAAATAATTCGGAATTATTTTTTGGAACGCTTCTCTACGTCGTATTCGTTATCGAGATAATCATCGAGCGCTTCCTTGAGCTTGCGGCATGCACCGTCAAGCGTTACGTTGGTCAGTCTTGTACCTGCCATATCATAGTGTCCGCCGCCGCCAAGCTTTTGCATGATTACTTGAACGTTGATCTTATCGTGCGAACGAGCGGAAATCGTAACGGTATTATCGGCACGAAGCAATGCAAAGGATGCTTCAATGCCATCAATGTTCATCAGCTTGTCTGCTGCCTTGGCAACTGCAATGTTATCTTCTTCGGTCGCTACGCGGTCAACGCTGAGCCAAGTGAGTGCAACCTTATCACGGTAAGTACGCGTGCGGCTATCGATGTCACACGAGGTGAAGAGGTTGGACATTGTTTCGGTGAAGAACTTGCGCACAACGCTTGCATGTGCGCCTCTTTCGTAGAGATAGTGTACCGCCGAGAAGGTTTGCATACCAACGGCAGTGGTAAAGTTTTTGGTATCGAGCATCAAGCCTGCCAACATCAAGTTTGCTTCCTCTTTGAGAAGCGCATCGCGATGAGGACTGAACTCCAGCATTTCGCTAACAAGTTCGCTCGCCGCCGAAACACCGGGACGGATATAGGTCATCAAGGGTTTGAACTCATAGAGTTGATCTTGACGGCGATGGTGGTCGATGATTACCACGTTGTTTACACACTTGAGCAATTTGGGGCACTCGGTGTTATAAACGTTGTTTACGTCACTCATAATCAAAAGAGTATCGCTGCGAACTGCGTCAAGTGCCGTTTCACCGTTGATAAACATGGAACGGTATTCGGGAAGAGCTGCCAACAGATCGTAGCAGGTACGGAAGTTTGCGTGGTCGCGATTGACAACGATACGAATCTTGGAAGTGTCTCCGCCACGTGCGCAAATGGCAAGGCGTGCAAGACCGACACAAGAGCCAATAGAGTCATAGTCGGGACCGCGGTGTCCCATAATGAGAACGTTTTCGGCATCCTTCATCAAGCGGCAAAGGTGCTGAGAGTTAACACGAGAAGTAATGGTGGTAGAACCTGCCATAGTATTGACACGTCCACCGTAAGGGGTAACGGACTTGCCATCATTAACGGCGGCTTGGTCTCCACCCTTTTGGAGTGCGATATCAAGCGCATCGCCTGCGGCTCTTTCTTTGTCTTCAAAGCTACCCTCAATTGCACCAACGCCAATGGAGATGGTTACAGGGAAACTATTATCACCCAAACGAATACTGCGAATGGTATCGAGGATTTGGAACTTATTGCGAACACAACGGTCAAGCGCCTTGCGTGTGAATACGAGAATGTATTTTTCTCTCTCATATTCGCGCAACATGCCGCCAAGGCTTGCCGCCCACTCTTTGAGCTTTGCTTCAATTTCGTTAACTGCGGTACGGTAGCTAACACGAATATACTGTGCCAACTCTTGCAAACTGTCAATAACGATGTGTGCTACAACGGGCTCGTTCTCGTACATCGTACGACGCATTGCCTCAAGCTCGGTGATATCGCGGAATACTACAAAGTAGTAATCCTTTCCGCGCGAGCGCAGAATATAACAGTTGAGTCCAAACTTTTTGCCGTCGATCTCGGTAATCATCGGCTTGGTGCGGTCGATCGGTACACCGTCTTCGCTAAATACGATATCCTTAACTTGTCCTCCGTTTTGCGCGTATGCAATGATATCTGCAATCGGAACTGCGCAGAAGGTGGTGAGAGGCACGTTGCATACGGGCGAGCGGAATTGCAACATTTCTTGCAAGGCACCGCTCACGATTTTAACGGTTCCCTCTTCATTTACTACTGCGTAAGGAATTTCAACCACATAACGGAACATATCGCTCAATTCAGTGTTGAGAAGTTCAGCCGTGTCGTCAGCCGAACGCACACGGTGATAGCGCACGAGATAAGCCGACAGCAAAATGGTAACTGCAACTACGTATGTGACGAGCAGAATAATGCCCAAATATCGAATATCAGCCAATGTCTCCTCTACAAACGTAACCACAAGAAACATTGTAAGAAGCAACGCACCAATGATTGCACAAATGATCAAAGGCGCTCGCAGGTCGGTTCTTGAAGCGTAACTTTTCTTTTTTGCCATATTGTCACTCTCCTTTTTGTCAAATTAAGGGGATGTTCTATTCCTAAAACGAAAGGATAAACTTGCTTACTTTTCGTTTTGATCTTTCATTTTTTGCATAATTTTTTGGTGCAGTGCCGCGGCAATCGTAGCATATGCTCCCCACAGTGCCACAAAGTAAAGGCTACTCAATCCCATACAGCAAACGGCAGCAACCAAAAACAAGAGGGATATCTTTCCCATCCAACCTCTGGAATTGCGGGCGTTTTGCAAAATTACATTGACACCGGTCAGGCACAATCCGGGAAGCAGGATAAGGCACATATTGTAAATTGCCATGAGGAACACCGATTGCTCTTTTGCAAACATCGTAATCAAAAAGCAAATAAAATAGATGAGACCGGTTGCAGGACCAATGGTCAAGGAACAAGCCGCAGGTGTCATGCGGGAACGCCATGCGGTGTTGTAATACTTGCGCAAAAGCACTACGTTGGAAAGATACGAAATGATAAGTGCGGGCGCAATGATCAGCGCAGGAACCATTCCCACAATCGTATCGGCTACCGTACGCAAGGTGCTCTCGTTGAAAATTTGATTGAAGTTTTCGCGGAGTTGCTCAAAGGATTCCCCCGGGAGTGCCGACTGTGTGGAAGCGGCTTCAAAAGATTCCCATAGCAACTTCCCTGCCTCAGCGCCAACGGTAACAAACAAATCTTTGATCTCGTTGATAAAGCGCATCAAGGAATCGGAATTGACACTGCCGTAAGAGCGCCAAAGAACGGCACACAAGGTTGCCAGCACAACAAGAACAAAGCCGAGCACTGCGTGCAATACCGTGTTTGTTCTGCCAATGTGGCGCGCATGCGCCCACGCCATAAGAGCGGCGGCAGGCAAAAATGCGAATGCCAAAAGCGATGTTACGGGATCGGAGGTTATCAAAAATCCCATTCCATAGGAAAGAATCAAAATACAAGCAGGCGCCCATTTGTATTTTGGCAAGGTCATAAACAGCCATGCAAGCGTTCCCGTGCCAAGCATGAGAGCAAGCACACCTGCACCGACAATCGGCAAAAAGGTCATGACCGTTGCAATAATTGCGGTTAAAAGCAGTTGAACAACCGCGCCGATATTCCGCACGGCAACAACCGTGTAGGCAAACAAAATGGCGCTTGCAAAAGCTACGAACGCAGAGGGAATAGCACCTGAAAGGATGCAACCGCAAAGCAAAATAACCGCCAAAGACAATATCAAATCCTTTTTCTCTAATTTGGGAGTAACAACTTCAGCCTCAGAAAACTGCTTATTCTCTTCTCTTTTTTGTTCGTTCATTTACTTTGCCTCCTTCCTCGTATGCGTACGCGCGCATAATACGCGCATTATATTTTTATTATTATAGTATTATATCACACTTTTTATCGTTTGTAAATACTCCCAAGCAATTTTACTTATTTTTTACTCCTTTTTTTGCCAAATTTTCACCAAAACATCAAGAAGCCGCTCAACGTTCGATTGTTTTTTCTTTTGTTATGTGGTTTTTAAAACCGTGTTACATAGATTGTTTTACTATTATTAACAGAATCGTAATTGATATTTGCGGTTTTGTGTGCTATACTACTGTTATAAAACCGAAAGGAGCAATCCATATGACAAGAACAAAACTTGCTGATCGCAAACTGCCCGACTACACAAGAGGTGAAGAAATTTTCAACATGGTCTCCCACATTGTGGGCGGTGGACTTGGTGTAATCGCCACCGTTCTTTGCGTAATTTTTGCCGCTCTTCATAACAATACTTGGGGCGTGGTCAGTTGTGCAATTTACGGTGCTTCGATGATCGTTCTTTACACCTGCTCCAGCGTTTATCACGGATTGAGACACATCACCGCCAAAAAGGTGATGCAGGTGCTCGACCATTGCACCATCTATTTTTTAATTGCCGGAACTTACACGCCTATCCTGCTCTCTGCTATTCGTCCCGTCTCCCCCTTGTGGGCTTGGATGATCTTTGCTCTTGTTTGGGGACTTGCCGCAATGGCAATTACCTTAACGGCAATCGACCTCAAAAAGTACTCTAAACTTTCTATGGTCTGCTATATCGGCATGGGTTGGTGCATTGTTCTTGCGGCAAAGGTAACCATTGAGGCGATTCCCCTGCCCGGCCTTCTCTTGCTTCTCGGCGGCGGCATTGCCTACACTGTTGGAGCTGTTCTTTACGGAATCGGCAAAAAACATCGCTACGTCCATTCGATTTTCCATCTTTTTGTTGTTTTGGGAAGCTTGTTACAATTCTTGTGCATTCTGTTGTACGTTATTTAATTTCACACAAAAGGGGCTGTCTCAATTTGATGCAGAAGGCGTGATCGGCCTATCGTCGCCGTACAAAGGTACGGCAGAGAGGTCGAGCGTGACTAAAAAGCCACATAAAAACGAAGAAATCCGTCGAGTTTTTCTCGGCGGATT
>JAFYRH010000207.1 GCA_017559555.1 Clostridia bacterium | reverse complement strand
TCCGTTGTCATAGGAATAAATCTCCATTTACTCACCTCTTCTCTACCCTTATTTTAACACAGCATCATCGTTTTTGCAAGCACAAACAACCAAAAAGTTATTTGTGGAGCATAAAAATTGAAGCGGAGATAAATATCGCAAGCAGTATATAATTGAATTTTTCGTAGGGGAGGGGCTTGCTCCTCCCGTTTTGCACACGATAACCTTTCATTTTCGGGAGCACCAAGGCACTCCCCTACCGGTTGATTTTTTGTGAACGAAAATTTGATTGTTTTTTTGCGGGTCGCCCGGGAGGTCGACCCCTACAAAATTTATATTTATCTTTGTAGGGACAGACCTCCCGGGCTGTCCGCCTTGCATCAAAACAACTCTCTTAGCGGATGGGGTCTTGGTGGTGACCATCCGCTCGCGGCAGCCAAAGCAAGTCTTACGACTTGCGCCGACCGTCTATCCATAGACTAACAACGCTATTTTGTTATATATGTTAGAGAGTTCTGGAAGGGGTGTGGGGGAACTTCTTGCAAGAAGTTCCCCCACGAATAAACCATTCTTATTTCAACTTTTCAAGTGCGTTCTTAACGCCCTCAAGATTTTCTTGATATTTTGCGAGTTTTGCGCGTTCGGCATCAACAACTGCGGCAGGTGCTTTTGCAACAAAGCCTTCGTTGGAGAGTTTGCCAACAAGACGAGCGATTTCGCCTTCGAGCTTCTTTGCTTCACCCTCAAGACGTGCGCGTTCCTTTTCGGTATCAACGAGGTCGGAGAGCGGCAGATAGATGGTTGCAGAGTCGGTGATGATTTGAACTGCATTATCGGCACTTACGGTGTCGTCATCAAAAGATGCTGCAACGGCTACGTCGGAAGCAGATGCAAGACGTGCGAAGAAGGGATAGGTACCTTCACCAAAGGACTCGGGATATGCGGTTGCAATGTAAACCTTTGCCTTGCGAGAAGGAACAATGTTCATCTCATTTCTGCGGTTACGAATTGCCTTGATCGCCGCGATAACGCGAGTGAGTTCGAGAGACTCTTGGGGGAAATCAAGCGCATCGTTTGCCTTGGGATAGTTGGAAATTACGATGCTTTCAGCATCTCCGCTGTGCGGAAGAGCTTGGTAGATTTCCTCGGTGATGAAAGGCATAAAGGGATGCAGAAGCTTGAGCGTGCCGGTAAGAACGTAGCAAAGTACGTTTTGTGCAACACGGTTGCCCTCGGTATCCTTTTCGGAGAGGCGGCTCTTGGTAAGTTCAATGTACCAGTCACAGAAAATATCCCAAATGAAGTCGTAGATCGCGCTGAGCGCAACACCGATTTCGTAGTTATCAAGCGCGCTTGTAACGCTTGCAACGGTCTTGTTGTACTGTGTCAGGATCCACTTGTCCTCAGCTGCGAGAGCGGATGCTTCGGGAAGCTCAACCTTATCGATGGTAAGGTTCATACGAACAAAACGGGATGCGTTCCACAGCTTGTTTGCAAAGTTACGTGCAGATTCGATCTTTTCATCCGAGAAACGCATATCGTTTCCGGGAGAGTTACCGGTGGAGAGTGCAAAACGAAGAGCGTCTGCACCGTATTTATCGATAATTTCAAGAGGATCGATACCGTTGCCGAGAGACTTGGACATCTTTCTACCCTGTGCGTCGCGAACGAGACCGTGAATGAATACGGTATGGAAGGGTTCTTGTCCCATTTGCTCCAAGCCGGAGAAGATCATACGTGCTACCCAGAAGAAGATAATATCATAACCGGTAACAAGTACGCTTGTGGGATAGTATTTTGCAAGATCTGCGGTCTTTTCGGGCCAACCCATAGTGGAGAAAGGCCAAAGAGCCGAGGAGAACCAAGTATCGAGAACGTCGTTTTCTTGATCGATATGTGTACCGCCACACTTAGGACATACGGTGATATCCTCACGGGAGACGGTCATCTCGCCACAGTCGCGGCAGTAGAATGCGGGAATACGGTGACCCCACCAAAGTTGACGGGAAATGCACCAGTCGTGTACGTTTTCCATCCAGTTGACGTAGATCTTAGAGAAGCGTTCGGGCTCGAATTTAACCTTGCCGTTTTGAACGACTTC
>JAFYRH010000206.1 GCA_017559555.1 Clostridia bacterium | reverse complement strand
TCGGGATCAATTTGTGGTGACGCACCGGAAGTGATTTTTCCAATCCTTTCTCCAAGTTATCCAGGTTAATGATCGGTTTCACTTTCAAGAAAGCACCTAAGATAATCATGTTGAAAATTTTTGGAATTCCATTTGGTCATTTTTTGGAGGCATTATGGATTTTATGTATTTGAATAAAGAGGACTTGAAGACTCATGACTTTGATGCAAGAGAAGAGCTTGTAAAAAAAGACGGCTTTTTTGATAATGCGAAAAAGTATATATCTCTCAACGAAGAAACCATTTTGCACCGTCAGGTACTTTTTGCAGATATTCTCAAAAGCGAGGCGCTCGCTGATTTCTTGTGTGCATTTTCCGAAAAGCTGACCGAGTATGAACCACTCGTAACCTATCACATCAAAGCAAACAATAGGGAAGAACACGTACGCAACATTCTCTTTCCAATGGTTTATACCAATCTCGTTGATTTCATTTACAACTCACTTTCTCCCATTGTGGGGGGAGTAAAGTCGGAATCAGTCAAATGTTTGTATAGGTTGGCAAAAGAAGACTTTGAATCAAAGGAATACCAACGTATCAAAGCGTATTATGAAAAGAATGTAGGCAAGCTCAATTACATCCGAAGTATTACCATTGGTGTCAACCTCAATACCACGTTTATGCCAAAAGAGGCAGGGATTCTTGCTTTACATGACGAAGAATTCAAATCGGACGACCTTCTTGACCGCATTTTGCGCTTGGATTTTTCCAAGGATGACTTTCATTGCATCGCTCCGTTGACTACGATTGATAAAAAACTCACCTTTCAGGAGAACCAACAGATCAACTATGCTGTTCTCAAAGCCTTGGGGAGCGTGGTGGATAGTGGACTGCATCATTGCGGGAGCCGTTTGCTCGGTTATGCGCGTAAAAAGATATTGAACTACGTCAAGTGGAAATCATCGCTTTCATTTGTTGCAGGTGCGATTGCTCGCATCAAGATTTTTCAAAACAAACACATCCCGTTGTGCTTTCCAAAAATCAGTACTGACCGTACCTTTGATTTTGTTTCTCTATACGACGATACGCTTTGCCGTATAAAAGAGAAGAAGGAAATCGTGCCCAATAGCATTCGATTAGAGAGCGACGTTTGCACCCATATCGTTTCAGGACCGAACAGTGGCGGCAAGACGGTGTTTCTCAATTCAGTGGGGGCGGCTCAGTATTATTTTCAACTTGGTATGCCTGTCCCCGCAAAATCAGTATCGCTTCCTATTTGTGATGCTATTTATAAGGTATCGGTAGAAAAGCAAAAGACATCTAATTCGGCAGGGCGTTTTGAACAAGAATGTATAACTCTCTCCGAAATATTAAAAAGGGCAACAGCCCAAAGTCTTGTTTTGATTGATGAAGCTTTTACTTCAACCTCATCCTCGGCAGCTGTGCCGATTGCCGCCAACTTTATCGCAGAGCTTTGTAAAATCGGTGCAAAATGTATCTTCGTCACGCATTACCATCAGCTTTGCGAAACCGAACCGAAAATTGCTGAATGCGGCAATCGTGTGGATTATCTCCACGCTACCATCAACGGCGAAAATCGCGTTTATTTCATTCAAAAAGGCAAGGCTGAAGCTAACAGCTATGCACAGGGAATTGCTAAAAAATACGGATTGCTATAAAACTCCATAAAATGAAAATGTTCAAAACAGGGCGTCAGTTTTCTGTCGCCCAAGTTTTATTTGCAAGAGTTGCAAAAAACTCTTGTAATTTTCTCCCACCTATGTTATAATAATAAAGTTAAAATGATTTAGGACAAAGAGGTTACACAAAACAATGAGCAAGTTGCAACAAGAAATCAATCGCCGACGCACGTTTGCTATCATTTCTCACCCTGACGCGGGTAAAACTACGCTGACCGAAAAGTTTTTGCTTTACGGCGGTGCTATTCAAACCGCAGGCTCGGTTAAGGGTAAGGCATCCGACCGCCACGCCGTTTCCGACTGGATGGAAATGGAAAAGAAAAGAGGTATTTCTATCACCTCGTCGGTTATGCAATTTGAATACGATGGTTATTGCATCAACATCCTTGACACCCCCGGACACCAAGACTTCTCCGAGGACACCTACCGCACCTTGATGGCTGCGGACAGTGCTGTTATGGTTATTGATGCTGCAAAGGGTATCGAGCCCCAAACGCGCAAGCTCTTTAAGGTTTGCGCTATGCGCCACATCCCGATCTTCACTTTCATCAACAAGCTTGACCACGAGGCACGCGATCCCTTTGATCTCATCGACGAGCTCGAAAAGGAATTTGGCATTGGCACTTATCCCATGAACTGGCCCATTGGCTGTGGCGTAGGATTTAAGGGCGTATATGACCGCGACGGCCGCAGAATTCTCGCCTTTGGCGATTCTCACCGCGGTCGCGACAGACTTGCATCTATCCCTTGCGATATTACCGATACTGCACGTCTTGACGAGTTGATCGGTTCTTATGCTCGCGAAGAACTCGTTGAGCAAGTCGAGCTTCTTGACGGAGCTTGCTTTGATTTCGATATTGATGCCGTTCGTTGCGGCAAGCTCAGCCCTGTGTTCTTCGGTTCCGCGCTCAACAACTTTGGTGTTGAGTTCTTCCTTGAGCACTTCCTCAAAATGACCACAGCACCTCTTGCGCGCAAAGCAGGGGATAGCGAGGTTCAACCTTTTGAGGAAACCTTCTCGGCATTTGTTTTCAAAATTCAAGCAAACATGAACAAGGCTCACCGCGACCGTATTGCTTTTATGCGCATTGTTTCGGGTAAATTCGAGTCTGAAAAGGAATATTTCCACGTGCAAGGCGACAAAGCACTCCGCCTTTCGCAACCCCAACAAATGATGGCGCAGGAACGTTCCATCATTGAAGAAGCTTATGCCGGCGACATTATTGGTGTGTTTGATCCGGGCATCTTTAGCATTGGTGACACCGTTTGTGATAAGAGCAACAAGGTGCAATTTGAGGGAATCCCCACATTCGCTCCCGAATGCTTTGCAATGGTCGAACAGATCGACAGTATGAAGCGTAAGCAGTTTGCAAAGGGAATGAACCAGATTGCACAAGAGGGTGCTATTCAAATCTTTATTGAGCCGGGCGGAGGCTTGGAGCGTGTATACGTCGGCGTTGTAGGTATGCTGCAATATGACGTTCTTGAATCGCGTATGAAAGCCGAATACGGTGTTACGTATCGCCAATACGGACAATCCTATCAATATATTCGCCGCATTGCAAACGGCTTTGATCCCAAAAAACTGCGTTTGTTTGACGTAAAATGGGTACAAGACTTCCGTGGCAACGACTTCTTGCTCTTTAACAGTGAGTGGCACATCAGACACACACTGGAAAATAACGAAGGACTTGAACTCGTAGAGTTTGGTTCATAAATCAATTACGAAAGGGAAAAATACTATGATTAAGCGTATTTTAGCCTCGCTTTTAGCCGTTCTCTTACTGCTTTTTAGTTTTACCTCTTGCGACGTTTCGCAATTTTTAAATGATCTTTTGACAGAAAGTACTTCTGAATCGACAACCGAGCAGCAAGAGGAGTTACAACCGCCTGCCCCGGGATCTTATTTTGAAGCACATTTCATTGACGTTGGACAAGCAGATTCTGCTCTTGTTATTTGCGATGGCTTTACAATGCTGATTGATGCAGGAAACCCCGACGATGACGATATCATCATTGATTATTTAGAGCAATACAACGTAACGCACTTGAATTATGTGATTGCGACTCATCCACATTCCGACCACTACGGTGCTTTTACAAGCGTTTTGAGCCATGTAACAATTGATACTGTATACTCTCCGTTTAATGTAACAGACGTTAGTGGTTTTAACAGATTCCTCAACTATGTCCATTATACCAAGCGCAACCAAGTAATCGTTCCCGAAATCGGAGAGCAATTCTATCTTGGCGCGGCAAGAGTAACTGTTTTGGGACCCTTGCGTACAGACTACGAGGATATTAACAATACCTCTATTGTTCTTCGCATTGAGTACGGAGACCTTGCATTCCTCTTTGCGGGAGATATGGAAGGAGAAGCTGAATTGGAGCTTATCAAAACCGGTGTTAATCTGAAAGCCGACGTTATTAAAGTTGGTCACCACGGCAGTTATTCTTCCAGTTGGTATCAATTTTTAAGAGCAGTTCAGCCTACATACGGTGTCATTTCCTGCGGACGTAATAACGAGTACGGACATCCGCACGAAAGTGTTCTTTCGCGTTATCGTGATGCTGATGTTAAACTTTATCGCACCGATATGCAAGGGCACATTGTTTGCAGAAGTGATGATGGCAAAACCTTGACATTTACAACGCAAATGAATCCCGATGCCAATACCAATCCCACTGCCGCAAAAGAGGATACCTCTTATTTGCCTACTTACCTCTACTACGAAGAACAAAATGACTAGATTACAAATCCCCACGGTGTTGCCGTGGGGATTTGTTTACTTTAATGCCTCACGCAGAGTACTCAAAGCAGACTTTTCAATTCTGGAAACATAAGAGCGTGAAATTCCCAAAGATTGTGCAATTTCGCGCTGGGTTTGTGCTTTTATGCCGCCAAGACCATATCGCATCATAATAATTTGTCTCTCGCGAGGAGAGAGTAGCTTTTCTACGTAAACAAGCATTTTTTCGGTGGTGATTTTACGGTCAATTTCCTCAGAAATATCTTCTTCACAGCAGACTACATCGATATAAGTGAGTGGATTGCCGTCGCGGTCGACGTCAATTGTTTCGTTGATGGAAATTTCAGAGGCAAGCTTTTTTTGCGAACGAAAATACATCAAAATTTCATTTTGAATACATTTTGCGGCATAGGTGGCGAATTTTGCTCCCAAATGGACGTTGAACGAATCTACTGCCTTAATCAATCCGATTGTTCCTATTGAAACGAGATCCTCTTGTGATTTTGCGCCCGAATAATATTTGCGCACGATGTGTGAGACAAGTCGCAGGTTGTGCAAAATGAGCTTTTGACGTGCGTTTTCGTCTCCCGATTCTGCTGCGAGAAAGCAGGTGCGTTCTTCTTCGTCGGAGAGCGTTGGTGGAAAGGTTTGCGGAGTATTGATGCCGAGAAC
The DNA here is from genome assembly GCA_017559555.1 of Clostridia bacterium. Lineage (GTDB taxonomy): Bacteria > Bacillota > Clostridia > Oscillospirales > CAG-272 > UMGS1865. The sequence goes on along the minus strand of JAFYRH010000206.1, from coordinate 1,294 downwards.
AAGGTGCAAAATACGCGTAATACAAGAAAAAAGGGTTGTAAACATAACTCTACCTCCAAAATGTGTTCTGCACCAATATATGCTGCTTTTGAATTTTTTTGCTTGTACGTCTCTTTTCTTGTTGACACGTGCGCGCATGTGTGATATACTTAAGGCAGAAATCAGAAACGGAGACCAAAACATATGAAACAACTTTTTGGCAATGCAGTCGTAGGACAAAGCGGCGGACCTACCGCGGCTATTAACGCAACTCTTTCCGGTGTTATTCGCGGTGTAAAGAAAAGCACTTGTATCAAAAAACTTTACGGTATGCGTAATGGCGTTGAGGGCTTGATGAAAGAGAATTTGATAGACCTTTCTGCTTATTTTGACGGTGAAAAAAAGCTCGAACTGTTAGAGAATACCCCTGCAGCTGCTCTCGGTTCTTGCCGTAAAAAGCTTCCCAAAATGGGCGAAAATGATGCTTTTTACGAAGAAATGATTGCGATTTTTAAGAAATACGATATTCGCTATTTCTTCTACATTGGTGGCAACGACTCTATGGATACAGTTGCCAAACTTTCGGAATACACCAAAGCACATGACTATGAAATGGTAATTCTCGGTGTTCCGAAGACCATTGATAATGACCTTGTTGGTACTGACCATACTCCCGGATTTGGCTCTGCCGCAAAATATATTGCGGTCACTACACAAGAAATCATTCGCGATTGTGCAGTTTATCAAGTTCCTGCCGTTACCATTATTGAAATCATGGGGCGCGATGCAGGTTGGCTTACAGCTTCTTCTGCTATTGGACGTGTTGTTAACGGAATTGAGCCCGATCTCGTTTATCTGCCGGAAAGAGCATTTGATATGCAAACCTTCTTCCGAGATGTTCGTGCAGCACTCGCCAAGCATCCTAATGTGGTTGTAGCGGTTTCGGAGGGGATTCGTTTTGCTGACGGACATTATGTTGGCGAAGGTACTCAAACAGGTGTTAAGGATGCCTTTGGTCATGCTTATCTTGCAGGCACAGGCAAGGCACTTGAACTTGCTATCAAGGCTGAAATCGGTTGTAAGGTTCGTTCAATCGAACTCAATTTACCGCAACGTTGTGCAGCGCATTTGGCATCAAAAACCGATTTGACTGAATCAGTTATGCTTGGCGAAGCAGCGGTTTTTGCTGCTGAAGAGGGAGTCACTAGACAGATGATGACAATGGAGCGTATTTCAAGCGATAATTATATCATCGAATTTTGGCACAGAGATGTCTCCGAAATTGCAAACAAAATTCGCTATGTCGATGATGAAT
>JAFYRH010000205.1 GCA_017559555.1 Clostridia bacterium | reverse complement strand
TTCTTTGGCGGAAGCGGTGGGATTCGAACCCACGGTACCGTGAGGTACAACTGATTTCGAGTCAGTCCCGTTATGACCACTTCGATACGCTTCCATATTCATCTATTCGCAAACTTGCGAACGCAACCATTATAGCATAAATTTTTGAAAAAAGCAAGAGTTTTTTGCAAAAAGGTCATAAAAAAATAATTTTTCTGTTTTGTCTTATTTTTATCATAAAATCCTTTGTAATTTTGTGTAGAATAAAGCCGAGACATTCACAAAAAATTCATACATTTTAGGTTTGGATATGGTATAATGAATTTGCAGTTATTCAGAATGGGGGTGAGTTCCTATGGCAGAGCAAAAAATGTTGGCAATCGACCTCGGTGCGTCCAGCGGTCGTGGCATCGTCGGCTCTTTTGACGGTCAAAAGCTCTCCCTTAAGGAAAATCACCGTTTTTCTAACGATCCCGTCATTTTGTGTGGCAGAATGCATTGGGATGTTCTGCGCATCTTTCACGAAATTAAGCAATCTATCAGAAAAACTGTTTTGGATGGCGATGCCATTCGTTCGATCGGTATAGACACGTGGGGCGTGGACTACGCGCTGCTTGATGCACGCGGCAAAATGCTCGCCAACCCCTACCATTATCGGGATGCCCGCACCGAGGGGATCGTGTCTTATGTCGGTCGTTTTTTTGATGCTTCCGAGCTTTATGCCAAAACAGGCATTCAAAGCATGAACTTCAACACCATTTTTCAGCTTGCCGCCGATATGCGCGACGACCCCAAAATGGTGGAAAATGCATCTCGCATGCTCAACATTCCCGATCTTTTTAACTATTTCCTCACGGGGAATATGGCAAACGAATACACCATTCTTTCCACGGGCGCGCTTCTCGATGCCCAAAAGCGCGATTATGCAAAGGATATCATTGCAAAAGCAGGCATTCCGCAAAGACTGCTTGGCGATATCGTTGCCCCCGGCACAAGAATGGGCAAGCTTCTCCCACAAGTGCAGGCGGAGGTTGGCAAAACCGATGCCGAGGTGCTTACAGTAGCATCGCACGATACGGCAAGCGCGGTCATTGCCGTTCCCACAAAGGAAAAAGAATTTCTCTTTATCAGTAGCGGTACTTGGTCGCTGATGGGGACCGAACTCGATACTCCCAAAATCAACGAACAAACCGAAAAATACAATTTTACCAACGAGGGAGGAATCAATAACACGATTCGATTCCTCAAAAATATTATGGGGCTTTGGCTCATTCAAGAGTCGCGCCGTCAGTGGAAGAGAGAGGGCAAGGACTATTCCTTTGCTGAGCTCGAATCCCTTGCCAAAGCGGCAAAACCCTTTAGGTGTTTTATCAATCCCGACGATGCTTCTTTTGTCGCTCCAGGCGATTTGCCTGCGCGCGTGCGCGAATTCTGCCAAAAAACGGGTCAATACGTCCCTCAAACGGTGGGCGAGGTCGTGCGTTGCATCTATGAGAGCCTGGCAATGAAGTATCGTTATACTGCCGAGGTCATCGGCAAACTGACCGGCATTCAACCGCGTATCATTCACGTTGTGGGTGGTGGAACCAAGGACGTATTCCTTTCGCAAATGACCGCCGACGCCTGCGGTATTCCCGTATGCGCAGGTCCCGAGGAGGCAACCGCAATCGGCAACCTTTTGGTGCAATTGATGGCGGCAGGCGAGGCAAAAGACCTCGCGGACGCCCGTGCAATCGTGGCAGCATCCTTTACACCCAAGTATTACACACCGCAAAATACTGCCGCGTGGGATGATGCATATCAAACTTTTTGTGCTCTTAACTGACGAAAAATTACCTGTCAGCACGGTATATTGCCGTGAATTGGGGAATATATGTAAAAAATAAAAATACAACGGAGGCTTATTATGAAGGACAATCAATTTGGAGAGCTTTGTGTAATCGGAATGAAGGGCTGTGAAGCGTTTGCCGATCAAGTAGATTATTATCTTCGCGATTGGCGCAGACACGGTGACAACGACAAGACCTTTCTCGTAAAGGCAGATTGCCCTCGTTTTGGCTCGGGTGAAGCAAAAGGAATGCTGCACGAGTCCATGCGTGGCAAGGACGTTTACATCGTTTGCGACGTTTTCAACTATGGCGTTACCTACAAAATGTACGGTATGGAAGTTCCGATGAGTCCCGACGATCACTATGCAGACCTCAAGCGCATCATTGCCGCAATCGAGGGTAAGGCAAGAAGATTGACCGTTATTATGCCTATGCTTTACGAGGGCAGACAGCACAAGAGAAGCGGACGTGAGTCCCTTGACTGTGCGTTGATGCTGCAAGAACTCGTTGCAATGGGTGTTACCAACATTCTCACGTTCGATGCACACGATTCTCGTATCAACAATGCAATTCCGCTTTCCGGATTTGATAACGTTCGTCCTGCATACCAAATGATCAAGGCGCTTGTTCGTGCCGTTCCCGACGTTAAAATCGACAAGGACAATATGGTGATCATCTCTCCCGACGAAGGCGCTATGTCCCGTTGTATGTATTATAGCTCGGTTCTCGGCATCGATATCGGTATGTTCTATAAGAGAAGAAACTACTCCGTAATCGTCAATGGTCGTAACCCCATCGAAGCTCACGAATATCTCGGTCGCGACCTGCACGGCAAGGATGCGGTTGTTGTTGACGATATGATCGCCTCCGGCGAATCGATGATCGACGTTTGCCGTCAGCTTAAAGAAAAGGGCGCTAACCGCGTATTCTGCTTTGCAACCTTTGGTTTGTTTACCGAGGGCTTTGAAAAGTTCGACCAAGCGGCAAAAGAAGGCGTATTCGATCGCATCTTTACCACCAACCTTATTTACCGTCGTCCCGAATTGGCAGACAAAGAGTGGTACACTGAGGTAAATATGTGCAAATACGTAGCATACCTTATCGATACTCTCAACAATGATGCAACCATTAGCACTCTGCTCAATCCCGTTAAGCGCATTCAAACCTTGATGGATAAGCACAGCCGCACTCTCGCATCCAAAAAATAATCAAATCAATAAATAAAAATACGGAGATATGCAAAACTGCATATCTCCGCATCTTTTTATTGCAAGGTTTTTAAAAATGCATCGGTTAGTACCGTTTCGGGGGAAAGCTCGCCCAACGGCAGTGGTTCTTTCGGGTCGGTGATGCGACGGTAGACGATGTGGCGCAAAAGAGATAGGAGAGAGGGCTCTATCCAATAATCAAATTCGGTTTTTGGGGCAAGAACCTCATATTTTTTGAGTTTGCGGTACATTTCGAGTCCGTCCGAGGCATCGTGCCACAAATCGGCAAAAACATAATCGAATTCACCGCGTGGCATTTCGGTTTGCATATATTGGAATGCATCGGCTTCTACAATTTCAATTTTTTCGGCGTTGGGGAACTGCGGCAAAAGATAGGTTTTGAAAATTTCAATTACATCGTGCGAGCGTTCCACAACCACAACGCGCTCTACCTCAGGCTTCTCTGATGCGTGGAAAGCAAAATAGCCGAGACCAAGTCCCAGAGTGAGCACTCGGCCGCGACATTTTGCAATGGGTTCGCGCATCGTTTCCACTTCATTGGGGGTGATGGTCATCCATTCAATGCCATTTTCAAGAATGGCAGGAAAAGGGAATTCGACGTCAAAATAGCCAAGTTGTGGGATTTCACGCAGTTCTCTCGTAACAGAGGGGTGTGTTCGCACAAATGGCTCGTAAGAAGCATAGGAATGCTGACAAAGCTCCCATTTGCCGTGTGTAACGTTGGGGAAACGAACGGTTTTTGCATAGGCATCGTTTTCGTAAACTGAGGGGTCAAGTTTTTGAATCGACGGAATGAAATACTGACGTTCCAAAGCGCGATGCAGAGGATTTTCAACTGTATCAAGACCGCAGGCGGCAGAAAGGAGCGTGCAGAATGCTTCGTGATTGGAAACGTGGCACTCGCGTGCGAGATCCTCAACCATTGCGGCATCAATAAAGCGCGGATGCTCGTTGATATATTCACTTAAAACGCTCACTACAATATCATTATCGCGCATAACGTCGTCTAAATGGCTCATATTCTACCTCCTTTGTTTTTCTCTACTATATTATACACTCTTTTTTGATTTTGCGCAAGACCTTTTTCAAAAAATCATCCAAGAGCCACGTCCAAAATCATCATCAACGCAAAGCCGCAAACAATTCCCATAGTGGCAAAATAGGAATTCGTTTCTTTATTCTCTTGACACTCGGGAATGAGTTCGTGTACCGCTACAAGGATCATGGTGCCTGCGGCAAACGCGAGCGCAAAGGGGAGAATCGTCTCGATGTGTACGACCATTGCCGCACCAAGAACACCGGCCAAAGGCTCTACCATTCCCGAGGCTTGCCCCAATAAAAAACTGCGCTTTGACGAGTATCCCTCTCGCCGCAAGGGCAGGGCAACTGCCGCCCCTTCGGGAAAGTTTTGAAGTCCGATTCCCGCAGCAATTGTTATTGCTCCCATCAATGCTTCGGCAGTGTAGCCGTTTGCGTGCAGAGCGCCAAATGCCACCCCGACGGCAAGCCCTTCGGGAATATTGTGGATTGTAATCGAGAGAACCAATAAAAGAATACGATTTCTTTTGTTTTTATCTAAATGATTATCTTTGTGGCGTACATATGTTACGATTTTATCCGAAAGCCAAATAAAGAGCGCGCCTGCCAAAAATCCCAATGCAACCACAATCCACGAGGGAAGGGAGAGAGTCATTTCGGCGCGTTCAATGGCAGGTTGTAAAAGCGACCAAAAGCTTGCGGCAATCATTACACCGGAAGCAAAGCCAAGCATTACGTTCATCGTTTTAGGGTTTGGGTTGCGAAAACAAAATACAGTCGCCGCGCCCAACGCGGTCAATCCCCACGTTCCAAGCGTGGCAAGCAGCGCCCATACGACAACATTTTCCATAATATCACCTCATTCTACAGAATATGATAGAAACAATGCTTCGGTGTTGCTTTTTTGTGTCAAAATTTTTCTAAAAAAACAGAAAAAATTCCCGAAAAAGTATTGACAAATCAAGGAAAAACGTGTATAATATCTACGGTTAGCATATGCTAACTCAAAATAGAAAGGAGACCGATATGAACTTGCTTTTATCTCAAGTGGGAATTGAATATATCATCAAGGAGATCAAAACCGACGATGAAGAATTGGAAGCCTTTCTGTTTTCACTCGGTTGCTATAGTGGGGAACCGATCACCGTTATTTCACGTCGCAGAGGCGGTTGCATTGTTGCCATTAAAGATGGCAGATATAGCATCGATAACCAACTTGCGGTGGCTATTACCGTAGAAGAAAAATAACAGAAAGTTATTTTTTTACTCATCGGTTAGCAGATGCTAACTGCACAAAACGTTAAATATTACACTATATAAGGAGAAAAAACACCTATGAGAATTGCTTTGGCAGGCAATCCCAATAGTGGCAAGACCACAATGTATAACGTCCTGACCGGTTCGAGCGAAAAGGTTGGCAACTGGGCGGGTGTTACCGTTGATAAAAAGGAACGCGCCATTAAAAAATTGCTTTCAAACGGAAGAAACGACCTCATCGCAGTCGATCTTCCAGGTGCATATTCGATGTCGCCCTTTACCTCGGAGGAGAGTGTTACAAGCGAATACATCAAAAACGAGCACCCCGATGCCATTATCAACATTGTAGATGCCACAAATCTGAGCCGCAGTCTCTTTTTTACAACGCAACTGTTAGAGCTTGGCATTCCTGTTGTTGTCGCGTTGAACAAATCCGATATCAACGAGAAAAAAGAGACCGAAATTGACGTTGCAACGCTTTCGGCACGTCTTGGCTGTCCCGTTATCGAAACCGTTTCGATTTCGAAAAAGGGAATGAAAGAGCTTATAAAAGCCGCACTTTCTGTTATTGGAAAAGAGCAGATCGCCCCCTACGTACCCGAAAAAGCAGATTTTACCGATAGAGAAAACGCGGAAGCGGCAGACCGTGCGCGCTATGCCTTTGTCAACAAAATCGTTGAAACGGTTGAGGTGCGTAAGGTCTTTACGCATGAATTCGGCGTGCAAGATAAAATAGATAACCTTTTAACCAACAAGTGGTTGGGCATTCCGATTTTTGCACTTGTTATGTTCTTGGTGTTCCAAATTTCGCAAGCGTGGTTCGGTGCGTGGATTGCAGAGGGTTATGTTTTTAATGAAGGAATGGAAAACGAGCTTGTCATTCCCGGACTTGTTACATTGATTGAAATGTTTGGCGAATGGGTAGGAGGCTTGATGACAGATGCAAGCCCCATTCTTTATGCTATAGTTGTAGATGGCATTATTGGCGGTGTGGGGGCTGTTGTTGGCTTTTTGCCGTTGGTTATGGTCATGTATTTCCTCATCGCACTCCTCGAGGATTGCGGATATATGGCACGCGCCACAGTCGTGCTCGATCCCATTTTCAAAAAAGTCGGTCTTTCGGGTAAATCGGTCATTCCGTTTGTTGTGGGTACCGGTTGTGCCGTTCCCGGTGTTATGGCGGCTCGAACCATTCGCAACGAACGCGAAAGACGTGCAACTGTAATGCTCGCTCCTTTTATGCCTTGCGGTGCAAAATTGCCCGTTATTTCACTCTTTGCAGGTGCATTCTTTGATAGTGCCGCTTGGGTGGGAACACTGATGTACTTTGTTGGTATCCTTATCATTTTGCTTGGCGCTTGGCTTGTCAATTTGATTACGGGGAACCGCAAAAAGAAGTCTTATTTCATCATGGAACTTCCCGAATACAAGCTCCCGAGTTTTTCTAAGGCTTCGATCTCTATGTTGCAACGCGGATGGTCTTATATTGTAAAGGCAGGAACGGTGATTCTTGTTTGTAACTTTGTTGTGCAGCTGATGCAAACCTTCAACTGGTCCTTCCAACCCGTTGAAAATGCAAGCGAGTCGATTTTGGCAAGCATTTCCGAGCCTTTTGCCTATCTTTTTGCACCCATCATCGGTGTTGTTATGTGGCAAATGGCGGCAGCAGCGATTACGGGTTTTATTGCAAAAGAGAACGTTGTTGGCACACTTGCGGTTTGCTTTGTTGGTCTTGAAAACCTCATCAACACAGATGAACTTGCTCTCATGGAGGGAGCAGGTGCCGAGGTGGCTTCTGTATTTGCCATTACCAAAGTAGCGGCACTTGCATATTTGATGTTCAATCTTTTCTCGCCCCCTTGCTTTGCGGCAATCGGTGCAATGAATGCAGAACTTGGCAGCAAAAAGTGGCTTTGGGCAGGCATTGCGTTGCAATTCAGCGTTGGATATTCCGTAGGTTTCCTTGTTTACTTCTTTGGCACGCTCTTTACCGGCGCACAGTTCGGCAGTCTTTGGATGCCGCTTTTGGGCTGGGGAATTGTAGTTGCTTTTGCCGCGGTTCTTATTTTCTTGATTGTCAAGAGAAACAAAGAACTTACCCGTGAGGCGGAAGCAAAAAATGCAAAAGCAAACCTTGCAAAGGCAGGATAATGTGATGGAACCTATCGATATCATTGTTCTTTTCATTATTGCACTCGTTGTTGGGGGTGCGATCTATTACATTATTCGTGCAAAGCTTCGCGGACAAAAATGCATTGGTTGTCCCGATGCCAAAACCTGCTTGGGCAACTGTTCTTCCTGCCATGCTTGTTCTTATCGGGAAGAAAATAAAGAAAAGTAAAATAAAAAGGTAGGCTTTCTCAAACGAGAAAGCCTATCTTTTTATAGTTTATCCAAGAAACGAAAATACGTTGAATGCTTGCAAAAGAATGACAAAAAGGAGCACAGGGGCTACATATTTGATCATAACAACAAACAACTTCTCGCGGTGAATGACCTCACTCTTGTGCCCGATTTTAATTTCATCGAGAACCGCGTGCGGCTTGCATACCCATCCAATCAGTACGCAAGTCAAAAGTGATACAATGGGGAGCATAAGACTGTTGGAGAAAAAGTCGAGCAAGTCGAGAATTTGTCCCTTTGTTCCGTTCAAAAGGGGAATTTCGCAATAGAGTACGTTATAACCCAAGCAAACAATCAAACCAATTACAAGTGAGATCGTCAGACAAAGCGCGGTTGCAATGGGGCGTGTGAGGTGAAAGCGGTCGATGATGCTTGCAGTTACCGCTTCCATTAAAGAGATGGCGGAGGTAAGTGCCGCAAAGAACACCAAAAGGAAGAAGAGTGCGCCTACAATATAACCCACAAAGCCCATTTGCTCAAATACTTGAGGCAGAGAAACAAACATCAAACTGGGGCCCGATTTTGCCAATCCATCGGTGCCTTGGAATACAAATACGGAGGGAATGATAATGGTACCTGCCAAAATGGCAACGCCCGTGTCAAAAATTTCAATTTGGTTAATCGAAGAAACAAGATCGCTATCCTTTTTTGCATAAGAGCCGTAGGTGATCATAATGCCCATTGCAACACTGAGCGAATAGAACATTTGACCCGTTGCATCCAAAAGGATAGAGAAGAATTTGCCAACTGTCAGACCCTCAAAATTGGGGATGAGGTAGATTTTTAAGCCTTCCAAAGCGGTGCGAGTGGTGTCGGTTTCCGCGTCGTAGTAGGAGAGTGTCAAAGAATAGACCGCAATGCCGACGATGAGCACCAAAAGAATCGGCATCATAATTTTAGAGGCTTTTTCAATGCCTTTTTCAACGCCTAAAAGAACGATAAGTGCCGAAAGCCCCATAAACACAAACAGACAAACAATAGGGGTGATGGGATTGGCAATAAATTGATCGAAGAATTGATTTGCTCCGGTTTCGTAAATTTTATCCGCATTACCGCTGATATAGGTTGCGCCGTAGTTTACAATCCAACCGCCAATTACGCAGTAGTAGGGGAAGATGATACTTGGTACGGCAGTTGCAAGCCAACCGAGAAAACCGAATTTACCATTCATTTTTCCGTACGCCTGCAGGGGACCAACACCGGTTTTGCGACCAATGGCAATTTCGGCAGTCATTAGTGTGTAACCAAAGGTCAAAACCAAAATGATATAGATTAAAAGAAAGAGACCGCCGCCGTCCTTTGCGGCAAGGTAGGGGAATCTCCAAAGATTGCCAAGGCCAATGGCAGAGCCTGCCGTGGCAAGAATAAAACCGAGATTACCGGTAAAGTTTCCGCGTTTACTCATTTATAAATTCCTTTCGGGGGAAGAATCGATTGCCAAAAATTGATAGTGCATACATATTATTATTCTACCATAAAACCGTCGAAAATGCAAGATAATAATGATAATATATTTAAAAAATAAAGGGAAATACGAATGAAAGTTTTGCACGTAATCAGTGATAGGAATATTGGCGGTGCGGGAGTGCTTCTTTGCAATCTTTTGAGCTGCTTCAATCGCGAAAAAATAGAAAGTACGGTTGCACTGCCGTATGACTCCGAACTTGCTTCG
>JAFYRH010000204.1 GCA_017559555.1 Clostridia bacterium | reverse complement strand
CTCGTATTTAACGTTTAGTGACATATAGCGATCCTCTTATCAACGACGACGCTTGTTTTTCTTACACGTAGCGCAATAAATCACAAAAAAGAAGGCGAAACCAACCAAAATTCCGCCGCCGGCAATTGCTGTGGGCATGAGCATTTCATAGGATGTTTCGAGGGTGTTTGCGTAAATGGAGTGTACCCACAAAACAAACTCTTCGCTCTCGGCATCCGAGGATGTCAAAATGCTAACGGTGCAGGGGGCTGCGAGGTTGGCAGAAGAAGTAAAAGCAGAAATATCAAACGTAACGGTTTGCCAATAGGTTGCGGGAACAACCACGTCGGCGGTCAAAGTCAAGGGGGCGCCGCTCTTATCGGTGCCCTCCAAAACAAGGGTCAGGGTGTAGTTTGTTGTTTTTGCGTATTGTGCAAGCAAACGAACCGAAAGGGTGGATTTGTCTTGCAGCAGGGAGGTGTCGGGCAAGTTTCCGCGAATGCCGGTTTCGCCTTCGGCGGAATTGATTCTAGCGGAAAGAACGTTGGTCTTCCAAGTTTCGGAGTAGGTGAAGGCGGGGGATGTGGTGTTGCCGAGCGCTTCAAATCCGTAAAGGTTAGAGTTGGTGAAATTTACCAGAGTGGTTTGTGTTCCAACACCGGTGCTCACCGAACCGGAGGAAACAACGGTTTTGGGCTCTGCGGTTGCAAGTGCCTGCGCGGGAAGGGAGAAGAGCGCTGCGCAAAGCACAGTCATGACCATGCACAAGGCAATCAATTTTGCAATTCTTTTCATTTTTTTCAATCCTCGTTTTCTTCATAATAGGTTCTGGGAACGCGTGGGGAAATGGCACAGAGAAGCTCATACGGAATGGTGCCTGCGTGTTCGGCAAGCGCCGAAAGGGATGCTTGTGTGTGTCCAAAGAAGGAGACGCGGTCTCCAACATAGGCAGGAATGCCCGAAAGGTCAATCATACATTGGTCCATGCAAACGCTGCCGATAATTTTGACGGGGAAGATGCCGTCACGTGTTCGTACAGAGAGTGTCGCTCCTCTGAGCGAGCGGGGAATGCCGTCGGCATATCCGATGGGGAGAACACCGATAACGGTATCCTCGAGGGCGGTAAACCGACCGCCGTAGCCAACCGATTCGCCTCTTGGAATTGTTTGAATGTGCACCACGTCTGCCGAAAGATGCATAACAGGTTGCAAATTCAGGCGTTTTGGGGTATATGTGGGCGGTGTATAAAGCGCAAGACCAAGACGCACACCGTCAAAAATATCGTCGGGGCGAGTCAGTGCAGCGGCGCTGTTGCTCACGTGGTGGAACGGGATGACCATTCCGTCCTCTTCGAGTTTTTCTTTGAGGCGGCGATAGCGTGTTGCTTGCAGCGTTGTTTTTTCTTTTGAGGAGGCAAGCTCTTCGTCGGCGCGGGCGAAGTGGGTGAACATACCGCGCACGTCAAACGCGGTTTCGTCTTTTAGTGAGAGAATATCGCACACCGTTTGTGCAATTTCTTTCTCTGTGCGTGCGGGGTAGCCG
>JAFYRH010000203.1 GCA_017559555.1 Clostridia bacterium | reverse complement strand
GGCAAAAGCAAACGCGTGGTAATATCGCGGCTGACCTCGCCTGCCATATAGTCGCGTTGTACGCTGTTAACGGTGGGGTTCTTATTGGCATTTTCCTGCTTTGCTTCTTCGTTGCAGCACTCAATCAGGCTCAAAATCTTTTCGTCGGTGGTATTGGAACGGCGAACCAAGGCTCTTGTATAGCGATAGGTAATATACTTTTTAGCTACCTCGTAGGCACCGTGTGCCATAATTTGAGATTCCACCAAGTCTTGAATCTCCTCTACCTCGGGGGCGCGGTTCATGCGGATGCAACTGAGCTCTACTGCCTCAGCGATACGCTTGATTTGCATGGGTGTCATTCGTGCGTCTTCTTCAACAGCTTCGTTTGCCTTCGTGATGGCGGTAATGATCTTACTAATATCGAATGTAACTTCGGAGCTGTTTCTCTTAATAACCTTCATTTTCTCCTCCTTTTGTTTATAATTTACAAAATATATGCAAGCAAATTCGTCACATTGAACAACGAGTTTGCTAATATGCCTAAAGCGTACTTCTATTATACCATATTTTGTGTTTTTGTCAAGGGCAAAACACTATATTTTGTGGTTTTTCGACAAGTTATTTTTTTGACAAAGATGCGACAAAAGTTGCTTTTTTGGTCAAAAATTGCGCTTTTTAAGGTGCAAAAAAGAAGCCGCACGAGCCGTTTTTTAAGAGGCTGTGCGACTTCTTTCCTATTATAATAATGAGACTTGTTTGAAGGGTTAATTTGGCTCCTCGGTTGCGGCGTGCGCCTCCTTGATTTTGCTCAAATCGAACGGTGTAGTTTGGTATACAAAGTAGTTGAGCCAGTTGCAATAAAGGAGATTTGCGGAAGAGCGCCAAGTGGATACGGGTGCCTTGTTGGGATCGTTATCGGGATAGTAATTTTTGGGGATTTCGATGGGCTTTCCGGCATTCACATCGCGCCAATATTCGCGGCCCAAGGTTTCGGCATCGTATTCGGGATGTCCCGTAATGAATTTTTGTCTTCCCTTTTTGGTCGAGAGCGCAAAAACACCTGCTTCAGGCGAGGATGCTAAAATTTTGAGTCCGGGAATTCCCTCAAGATCCTCGCGGTCGATGGTGGTATGGCGGGAGTGCGGAACCATGAAAACATCGTCAAAACCGCGGAAGAGCATTGAGCGCTTGTAGTCGGCAACGTGCGGGAATACACCGAACATTTTTTTGTCAAGTGCCTTTTTTTGCACGCCAAAGTGGTAGTAAAGTCCTGCTTGCGCGCCCCAACAGATGTGAAAGGTGCTATGAACGTGTGTGGTGCTCCACTCCATAATTTCGCAAAGCTCTTTCCAATACGAAACCTCTTCAAACTCCATCATTTCAACAGGTGCACCGGTGATAACAAGACCGTCGAAATAGCGTTCCTTTACCTGATCAAAGGTGGTATAGAATGCCAAAAGGTGGTCTTCGGAGGTGTTTTTGGATTTGTGAGAGCTTGTATGCATCAGCGTCAGCTCTACCTGCAAGGGGGTATTACCCAAAAGACGGGAGAGCTGTGTTTCGGTATCGATTTTGGTAGGCATCAGATTCAACAAAAGAATCTGCAAGGGACGGATATCCTGCTTCCCTGCTCGCTCATCGGTCATAACAAAGAT
>JAFYRH010000202.1 GCA_017559555.1 Clostridia bacterium | reverse complement strand
GCGGAATATTGATCATCCCCAGCACCTCGGCGGCGTTATACGTGAGTTGAATGTCAGAATCGGAAGGAACTGCGATTCCGTGCGGATGGTTATGTGCAAGAACCGCACAAGAAGCTTTTTTGAAAATTGCTTTTTCAAGCATCAGTCTGGACGGAATTTCGGCGCTGTTGATAGCACCGGTGGTCAGAAGAACAGAATCGATCATTTCCATTCCGTTATTGAACAAGAAAAGATACAATTGTTCGGTGGTGGATCCCACAAAACAAGTATTTGCAAACTCCGCTACCTCGCGAATGTGCATAAAACGCTTTCGGTTTTGCATAACCGCCTTGGTATAGCGACGCGCTGACTCACGAATCAGTTGCATCAGTACGGCACTGCTCTGTCCAACACCGTCAATCTGCATCAGTTCCTCGGGAGTCGCCTCGAAAACGCCGTCGATACGGCCAAAGCGTTCTAATAAAAGATGTGCAGTTTCATTGGTATCGCCTCTCGGCTTGGAAAAATAGAGTAGCATTTCCAAAACCTCGTGGTCGGCAAAAGATGCAAATCCTGTTTTGATGCATCTTTCCATCATTCTTTGTCTGTGTTTTTCGTGCATACTCTGCCCTTCCTAATATTATTTACGCTTCAATTTGCCAACAACCTGACCCTTGCATTGTACGTCGGCAAAATCTTTAAGCAGGATAGGTCCGTAACTTGGATTGAGAGAGAGCAAACGGTCTCCACCAAAAACCTTGAAGAAGCCGCAACCATCCAAAAGGAAGATACCAAGCTCGCCAACGTCAATACTATCGGCATTGCGAACAAGAAGAATATCGCCATCGCGATACTTGGGTTCCATACTGTTGCCGCTGATGCGCAGAGCATAATCTGCCTCGGCGGTTTTATCGTTATCGGGAATATTTATGCTCTCCGCCTCCGCCTCATCGAGGTATACACCAACGCCTGCGGATACGGGAAGTTCATACAAAAGAATGGCACGTTTGCCCGTGCGAACAACCTCACCCGCATAGCGTCCTTGGGTACGCATAGGTTGGAGAATACGTGCGGAAGTACGCTCGCCTACAGCAGGAACTTGGGGTGCGGAAGCAGCCGTTGCGGCAGCTCTTTGCGCTTCCTTGAACATAACGGTTTCAACCAAATCACGACCAAAAGAATCGAGCTCGCGCCAGGATTCGATCATTCTGATTTCTTCCCCGGTCAAGGTATAATTATTGGTGTTTTCGGGAGTGCCGCTAACAATATATTCAACCGAGCAATCGAGCGCGTTGCAAATAGCAATAATATTGGAAAGCTTTGGAGAATCGCTCATACCGGCAAGTATCTTGCTCAGTGTTCCAAGCGGAATTCCCGTGCGTTCGGAAAGTTGCTCATTGGTCATTTTTCTTTCGTTTTTTATCAATTTAATTCTATCAAGATAAGACTCCATAATGTCCTCCTTTTTCCGATTACGATATTATTATAGCACGTATTTTCCGTTTTGTAAAGAGTTTTTTGAAAATATTTTTCTTTTTTTGGAAAAAAGGTATTGACAAATGCCATTTTTTCTGTTATAATAGCCTCACAAGAGTTCCATTTTTGGATTTGTGAGGTATATTATGAACATTTCTTATCAAAATAACGGACGTATTTATTCCAATAACGATATTTTTGGTGATTACTTTAATGTGAGCGCAAGACCTTCCAAAATGAGAAAAGCGGCTGATGCACTGCTCGCCGCTCTGTCTCTTATTCTGTCTTTTTTGACCGCCGCTCGCACACGTGTTGTTGCTCGTGCGCTTGGTTTTGGTTTGTGTCTTGTTGGCTTTGTGGGTATTATCGGAGCTATGGAATCCGGTGCTATCAGCCTCGGTTTCGGCTTGGTTTTAGGCGGTGCAATTTTGGGCATTGAGCTCCTCTGCCTGCGCCGTCAGTAACCCAAAATCACCTTGGCAAAAGCCTCCCCTGTAAGGGTGGCTGCCGCTATCGCTTCATCAATAGAATTGGCTCCTGTACCAATCTCCAAAAGGATTGCGTAGGGGGCCATTTCTTGATTGTAGGTAGAGCGCTTGATCATAACGGGACGGCAAAGTGCGTTGTTGTTTTGATTCAACATTTGTCGCAACTGCAAAGCGAGTGATAAGTTCCCTTCCCACGCATCGTGCTCCCATCCGCCGGCATCGCTCCCCACAACGGGAAGGATCTGCGCGACACTTTTCCCCTCTACCTCGGTAACGGCACGAACGTATTCGCCGTCTGCGGTCAGGATCGCATCTCTGTGAAGATCCACAACATAGCGGATGCTTGGATAATGTTCCCGAAAGAATTGAATACTTTGGGCGGCACGTTCGTAAGAGCCTGAAAGTCCCGCCTCATCGTGCATCACCGTGCAATGGATAGCGGTGATGCCTTTTTTGTTCAATCCTGCAATAAACGCTTTGCCAACCGCAAGCATATTGAACTCCTCGTCCTCTGTATATGTGATTTCTCCAAGGTCACCATCAATATATGTGGCATTTTGAGAAAGATACCCCTCACTTGTATGTGTGTGCAAAACAAGCACGAGAGGTTCATAAGTTGGTGAGGCAGTAATATCCGTTTTGAGAAGCGCACCGGCGTTTGGGTTGTAAAAAGTTTCGTTGTTGAGATATTCTGCACCCTTCTCCGCATATGAAAGATCCAAACTCACAATTGGGATAGCTCCATCGGGAATGACAATCTCATCGGGAACGGTGGTATCGCCATGGATACCGGGAGACGGAAGAATATTTTCTTCCTTTGAGGTTGTCTCCTCCTTTTTACCCAGAAAAGAACCTTCCGCATTTTTCCAAAGTGCCGTAAGCGCAAAGCCTGCCACAAAAAGTGCACAACAAATCAAAAACGCGCCAAAATGTCTTGATTTTCGAAACGGTTTTGGATAAAGCAGAATGCGAGGCTCTGCCGCAGGTGCATTGGACGGGATGGGGTGACGTTCCATGATTTTTTTCCTCCTATAAAAGCATCATCCCATTCTATGCCGCAAGTCCGTCGTTTATTCCGTATCCATTAAACCTTCCGCAAATGCAAGTCCGATGGCGCGCGCAAACAGTTGCGCTATGCACTCGCAAATGAGGTCACTCTCCTTTGGAGAGACAAAAAAGCTTTTGCCTTTTTCCAAAACCTCACGCAAGCGCGGATCCTCCAAATCGATCCCCGCCTCGCCAAGCGCATCGCACACCAACGTTGCGGAATTGACAACAGTGGGAACACCAAGCGCTATCACCGGTACCCCCATACTTTTGTAAGTAATGGCGCGGCGATGATTCCCCACACCCGAACCCGGCTCAATTCCCGTATCGGAAAGTTGAACCGTTGCACAAAGGCGGTCACAGTTGCGCGCAGTAAGGGCATCAATTACAACGATCACATCGGGGTGTGTTGCATTGACCGCTCCACGCAAAAGTTCTGAGGTTTCAATGCCCGTTTGTCCAAGCACTCCGGGAGCCAACGCAGAAAGCGAGGAACACCCAACAGCTTTATAAAGCTCTCCCTCGTACTGACGCAAATGCCGTGTGGCGGTTAGCCGGCGCACCGTTTGCGGACCAATAGAATCGGAGGTCAAATCGGCGTTGCCGAGTCCCGCGACAAATACAGAAAGTTTGCTATCGATTGCCTTTTGGGTCAGCCTCTTTACCGCTCCTCGCAATTCTCCTGCCAAAAGATGTGAAAGTGCGCGGTTATCCTCTGCGCTCAAACGATCGATGCGACCGCATTCAAGGGTCAAATACCTTCCGCATGGTTTTCCGAGACGTTCAGCCGCCGCTTTTGTCTCAATAATCAGCTCGCTGATAACAAAGCCCGCTACTTCTCGCGTTTTCCATTCCATCCCCGCGCAAAGAGATTTTTCTTTCTCCGCAATTTCGCAAGCGAGGTCACTTCTTGTAAGATTGTTCATTTTTTCACACCCTTTTTCCTCAATTTGTTCTTAATTTGCTGAAAAAGTTAACAAAATATACATCAAAAAAAGAAAAAAGGTATTGAAAAATGACTTAAAATAGTATATAATATAAAAGCATATTGTGTGCCGCGCGCACAAAGGTTTATTTTCTTTCAAAAAGAGGAGGTTTTTACCATGCTCAAAAAAATCATCGCACTCCTTTTGTGTCTTTTGATGATGATTCCTGTACTCTCCGCTTGTGCCAAACGAGACGAGAACGACATGGGACCGATGATCACCATGTACCTGTCTGATGAAATTTACAATTTTGACCCTGCTTATGCATATTACAACTCG
>JAFYRH010000201.1 GCA_017559555.1 Clostridia bacterium | reverse complement strand
TTTCGGCACTTGCGTCGGATGTGCCGCCCTTACCACCGCTACCGGTGTACTTGCAAATGCTGACACCGCAACCGAGCAGGGAGGAATTGCGATGCTCGTAAACGTCGGCATAGTTGGGGTCGTAAACAGCGGTTACGTCGCTGGAGAGGCACTTGGAGTTTGCACGTACAGCTGCCTCGTTGCCACCGAGTGCTTTTGCAATTTCTGCAATGAGATCGGTGATGAGACTGCTCTGCATACCGGTTACACCGTCACTGCCGGTTTCTTCCTTATCAACAAGCAGGCACATAGAGGTGTGAGTGGTGTTTTCGCTATCGATCATAGCGGTGAGGGAGGGGTAAGAGCAAACGCGGTCGTCGTGACCGTAGCCGCAGATCATCGAGCGGTCAAAGCCAACGTCGCGAGCCTTTGCGGCAGGAACGATAGAAAGCTCTGTAGAGAGAAAATCATCTTCTGCAATGCCGTATTTTTCATTGAGATAGTTGAGGACGCCGGCTTTTACAGCATCCTTTTCTTCACCGTCAACGGGACGGCTACCAACCAAAATGTTAAGCTTTTCTGCTTGGAAAACTTCATTGATGGTTTTGCCACCTTGTGCGCGTGCGAGGTGGGGGAGCAGGTCGGTGATGTACATTACGGGATCGGTTTCGTCCTCACCTACAACAACGTCAACAACTGTGCCATCTTGCTTTACAACTACACCGTGCAAAGCCAAGGGCATTGCCAACCATTGATACTTGCGAACGCCACCGTAATAGTGGGTCTTGAAGAAGGACATTCCGTTTTCTTCATAGAGCGGAACAGGCTTGAGGTCAAGACGGGGAGAGTCGATGTGAGCGGCAGTAATGCGGATACCGTTGTTGATGTTTTCGGTACCGATGCGGAACAAAAAGATGTTCTTGCCGCGGTTATTGTAATAAAGCTTGTCGCCTACATTGATAGCATCGCCAAAGTTCCAAGCGCGGTAGCCTGCAGCTTCTGCAATACGAATGCTCTCTACAACTGCCTCGCGCTCGGTTTTGGAAGCGTCAAGGAATTTTACATAATTCTTTGCATATTCATAAGCCTCGTTTACAACGGTGGCACCTGCCAACTCGTAAACGGTCTTTTTTTCATAACGAAGGTTTTTGTTCTCGGACATGTTTGATTTCTCCTTTATATGTGATTCATTTCTTAAAAATACAATTTTGTGTAAAGCTCGCGTGCTTTTTCTACGTCGCGCACAAAACGAGCGGTTTTTGCATTGGGAATATTTTGAAGTGTTCCCAATTCTGTGGTGTATTCGGGGTTGGCAAGCCACGCATCCACCGCAGCGGTTCCTGCATCAAAGGCGGCAAACACCGTTTCCCAAACGCCGTATCGTTGATAGAGGTAAGAGAGGTATGCCGTTCCGCATTGCAGATTTTTTTGAGGGTCATAAAGAAGCCCTTTATCTTCGGGAGTGACGTGAAGGATATCGGATTGTATCATTGCAAACTCGTCGGGTGTGAGTTGCATCAATCCGATTCCACCGTTCTCTCCTTCGTGATTGCTGGAAAAATTGCTTTCGGTTCGCACAATCGCCCAAATGATTACCTCGGGGATACCGTATTCGGCAGCCGCTCCGCGAATATCTTGGATGTAGCGCGGGGAAAGGGGATACCGGTTCTTCTCAATGGC
This sequence comes from Clostridia bacterium, assembly GCA_017559555.1. Taxonomy (GTDB): domain Bacteria; phylum Bacillota; class Clostridia; order Oscillospirales; family CAG-272; genus UMGS1865. The sequence continues at coordinate 3,233 of JAFYRH010000201.1, read as the reverse complement.
GGTTGCAACACCGTCAAAAGCAAAGCCGAAGCCTATCGAAAGAACGAGAATTGCGGCAATGATAGCAAAGCTTCTTGCGTTGAATTTCATTTGGAGACAACCCCCAATTCCGCAAGAATGCGATGTACTTGGGGAGCAAGCGCATCGGTTGCTCCGTTGTTTTCAATAATGTAATTAGAGTGAGCTTTGAAGAATTCATCACTCTTTTGTGCCAAAATACGGCGCATAGCCGCCTCGGCTGTGATGTTGTCGCGCGCCATAATGCGTTCCAAGCGCAATTGACGGTCGGCTAAGACCGAAACAACGGCTCCGCAGGCTTTGTGAGCGCCCGCTTCAAACAGTTGAGGAGCATCGAGCAGGGCAACGGGAACGCCATCGCGACGGAAGCGTTCCATGCGTGTTTTAACCTCTTCCATTACGTATCGGTGTGTAATGGTGTTCAAGCGCTCGCGCGCGGCAGGGTCATTGAACACAATGCCTGCCAAAACGCGGCGGTTTAAGCTGCCGTCGGGCAAAAGAATTTCCTTGCCAAAGGTCTCTGTCAGTTCCTGCAAGCAGGAGGAGGGGGGAGCAATTAGCTCGTGGTACACGCAGTCGGCATTGATTACGGGAATTCCGTAACGTGCAAAAACCGACGCAACCGCACCCTTGCCGGCACCGGTAGGACCTGTTAAACCAATTACAAGCACGGAGGCACCTCCATTCGCAAGCCGCCAATTTGGTCAGATGCATACGCCGTTTCCATGACCTCTTGAACGTAAAGTCCGTCGTTCAGCGAGGGTGCAAAGGGCTTGCCTTCGGCAACCGCGCCAAGGAATGCGTGCATACTTGCCAAATGACCGTAAAGCCAACCGGCAGGCGCTTTGGGGGAAGGGAATGTGAGGTCGGGGTAACGACCTACGCATTCGATTTTGGTAAAGCCGCGCGTACCACCCATAGGAGCATCGGCGGCGGTGTTGTCATAATAGTAAAGCCAGTTTGGTTCCATCAGCGAGAAGCGGAGAGCTCCATTCTCACCGTATATTTCAAACGAAAGGTCGTCATTGGTTCCAACCTGCAATTTTCCTACGGTTATGGTGCCGTGAGCACCGTCTTTTGTTTTACCCGTCAAATAGAAGGATTCATCGGCATTGGTTTCCCATTCTTCACCGTTTCTTCCTTTGCGAGTGGGGTAAGCGATTTGGCTCATGCCGCCGACCTCCACAAGAGGACCGCACAAAAAGCCAAGCAGGTCAATGACGTGAGAACCGAGATCAAACAGAACGCCACCGCCGCAAACGGTGCTGTCCTGCTTCCAACCCGCAGGCTTATTGACGTCTGTTGCGCTATTGTGCAGATACTTGCCCTCAAAACTCAAAATGCGACCGATTTTGCCTTCGTCAATCAGTTGCTTTGCGCGCATTACGGGGGCAATCCAACGGTTGTTAAAGACCATTCCGCAAACCTGTCCTTCTTCCAAGGGGATAGCGGCAATTTCTTCGGCCTCTGCGGCACTGATGCACAAGGGCTTTTCACAAAGCACGCTTTTGCCTGCGGCAATCGCTTTTTTGAGCGTGTTGTAGTGATAAACGTTTGGTGTGCAAATATCGATAACATCAATATCCGGGGAATTGATGAGAACGTCCTCATCGGTTGTGGCGATCTCCATGCCGAATTGGGCGGCAACGTGTTCGCTCTTTTCTTGGGAGGTTGTGCAAACACCTACAACTTTGGCAGAAAAGGGGAGAGACTCGTAAAAGAAAGGCAGATTTTGCACAGCCCAAGTGTGTGTTTTACCCATTGAGCCAAAGCCCAAAAGACCTATGCGAAGTGTTTTCTTTTCGTTTTGCTCCATTGTGCAGATCCATCCTTTCTATGTCGTTTATCGAGTTTTGCGCGTGCGCGCGATAAAGATGCATATCTATTCATCTTATTATAACTCAAAAAAATCCTTTTTGCAATAGGCTTGTGCATTATTTTGTTGGAAATTTCAACATTTATGGGCTTTTGTCACCACTTTCGTATTGCATTTACAAAAGGTTTCGAGTATAATATAGATAGACACCGCGAAAGGAGGATAGAGAGATGGAACAACTCATGAAAAAAATATACACGCTTGGCGTGGAATGGGAACAGAATTGTCCGCTCTCAAAGCATTCCTCGTTTCGCATAGGAGGTGCGGCAGACGTCGCACTCTTTCCCAAATCGAGTGACGAGCTTTGCAAAACCTTGTCGTTTTTGCGTGAGCAGGAAATTCCCGTGCTTGTCATCGGAAACGGCAGTAACGTGGTTTTTTCGGATGCAGGATATCGCGGAGCGGTCGTTTTTACGGGAAAATGCCGCAACATCAAAATTGAAAATGATCTCGTTTTTGCAGATGCGGGCGTGTTGCTTTCAGCACTTTCCTCTGCCGCACGTGATGAATCCTTGAGCGGCTTGGAATTTGCATTTGGTATTCCCGGTACACTTGGCGGCGCGATTTTTATGAATGCAGGTGCTTATGGCGGCAGTATGAGCGACGTTTGCATCTCCTCGTGGTATTATGACCTTGAAACCGGTCACTTTGGCGAGTCATTTGGTGATGCGCAATGCTTTGATTACCGCAAAAGCGTTTATCAAGAACACCCTGAGCGCATTATTTTGAGCGCGACTCTGAAGCTCAAAAAAGGGAATCGCAAAACAATCTCCGAAGAAATGCGTGCGTATTGGGATAAAAGACGGGCAACTCAACCCTTGGACTTGCCTAATGCAGGAAGTGTTTTTAAACGCCCCGAGGGACATTTTGCAGGTAAGCTGATAGAGGATTGCGGTCTTAAGGGACTCACCGTTGGCGGTGCACAAGTCTCGCAAAAGCACGCAGGCTTTATTGTGAACATCGGTGGTGCTACCTGTGAGGACGTCAAACGCTTAATTGAGAAAATTCAAACAACCGTATTGCAACAAACGGGCGTAAAATTGGAATGTGAGATTCGGTTTTTGTAATAAATAACCCAAAATCCATTGTAAACAACTCTCTTAGCGGATAGGGTCTCGGAGGGTCTCGCTGCGGCTCGGTCACGTTCGCGTTCTGACAGTCCACCGGACTGTCATTCATTACGCTCACGCCGCTTCGCTACCTAGCCGCTCGCGGTAGCAAAAGCGCGTCTTTTGACGCGCGCCGACTGTCTATTTGTAAACTAACGAACTTATCCGGACGATTTATGTGCGAAAGTTTTTGGGAAGGGGTGTGGGGGAACCCTTTTCTCAAAAAGGGT
>JAFYRH010000200.1 GCA_017559555.1 Clostridia bacterium | reverse complement strand
TGCAAGTAAACCAATTGCAATCAATTCAATCATCATGTAGGGCAAAATAGAGGTTGCGGGCATTTTGGTGATCCAAAAACTCACAAGCGGTGCCAAAATACCGGTCAGCACGCCCGAAACGTGACCACGGTAAAAACCGATGACAAACACGGGAATATACATCGGCAAAAGAATTTGACCAAGCATACCTCCCACGCCTGCCAAAACACCAATACCGTGAATCATTTGCGGCAAAACGACTGCGGCAACAATCGCCGCCAATAAGATAGCGGCCTCTTTGGAAAGTTCAATTAGTTTACTGCGTAATGTTTTTTCCATCTCTGTTTCCTCCTTATCAACGTGTCATTTTTGCAATCGTCTTGAGTTTTTCGCGAATGGCAATGCTTTGCGGACAAATGCCCTCGCATCTTCCGCATTCTATACAGTCGGTTGCCTTAATTTCAAATGCCGAAAGCTTTTGCGAAGTCTCTCTGCGCGATACCTTTGCCAACGCATATTCGTTATACGTTGCAAAAAGATCGGCAATGGGGATCTCTTTGGGACATACCTCTGCACAGTATTTGCACTTAGTGCAAGGAATTTGATTGTATTTGCGAATGATTTCGCGAACGCGATCGGTCGTTGCAAATTCTTCCTCGCTCAGGGGAACAAACGGATACATGGTATCGATATTCGATTGCATCATGTCCATATTTCCCATTCCCGAAAGAACCATAAACACCTCGGGAAAGCTTGCAGCATAGCGAAGTGCGTAGGAAACCGGCGCGGCATTGCTGATTTTTTGGAATTCGGCAACCGCCTCTTCGGGAAGATTTACAAGAGCACCACCCTTAACCGGCTCCATAACAATGACTTTTTTGCCGTGCTTAACAGCTACGTCATAGCACGCCTTGCTTTGAATGCCGGGGTCATCGTAATCGAGGTAGTTGATTTGCAACTGAACCACCTCAATTTGCGGTTGCTCGGAAAGAATTAGATCCAAAACGTCTGCCGTATCGTGAAAAGACATGGCAATGTGGCGTACCTTGCCCTCACTATGCAACTTATTAACAATTTCGAACGTGTTGCAATTTTTGTGCTTGACGTAGGAATTGCGATTGAGTGCGTGGAAGAGATAAAAATCAAAGTACTCTACCCCGCAAATTGCAAGCTGTTGTTCAAATAACGGCAAAACCTCTTCTTCTTTTTCAAAAAACCAATCTGAAAGCTTATTTGCCAAAACATATTTATCTCTTGGATAACGAGACGTTAAACAAGTTTTGATAGCTTCCTCGCTCTTGCCGTCAATATAACCGTGGGCGGTGTCAAAATAGTTGAATCCCGCCTCAATAAAGGCATCGACCATGCGATTGACCTCTTGTGTATTTACTTCTTCGCCGTTCATCGGAAGTCGCATGCAGCCAAAACCAAAGTTTCTTTTTACTTCATCAAACATCGTATTTCTCCGTTCCATTAACTAAATTCTTGTACTATTTTTTGCAGTATTTCTACATCTGCAGGGCAAAAATCGTAGTTGGGAATTTCCTGTGGTGTAATCCATCGAATGTCATTATGTTCCAACTTTTGAGGTTCTCCGCTTGCAATAAAAGCGTGAAAAAGTGTAAGACGTACTGTCAAATCGGGGTATTCGTGCTCAACTTGCATAAATACATCCCCAACCGAAAGCGAGATGCCTAATTCCTCGCGACATTCTCGCACAAGTGCTTCTTCTTTGGCTTCGCCACACTCAACCTTGCCGCCAACAAATTCCCAAAGCAGTCCTCTTGCCTTGTGAGCCGGACGCTGACAGATCATAAACTTTTCATCTCGCCAAATCAGAGCGGCTACTACTTCGGTCATACGGAATACACCTCCTGTTCTTTTTCTTTATTATATCAAAATACCGGGGTGTTGTCAAGTTTTTGCGCATACTTCGCCCAGGGAGAGAATATACTATGCTACAAAATATGCTTGTGAGGGATTCTATGAAACAGAGATCGATTGGACTTTGGCAACTGATGGGCTTTGCCGTGACATCACTTATGGGAACAATTTTGCATTTTCTTTACGAATGGCTCGGAGATGCGGTTTGGGTAGCTCCATTTTCGGGCGTCAACGAATCCACTTGGGAACACATGAAACTTCTCTTTTGGCCAATGTTTCTTTATGCCATTTTACAGAGTTTTTTCCTCGCAGAAGAAAAAGATTATTGGTGCGTGAAATTAAAAGGCATTCTTTTTGGAATTATTCTTATTCCTGTCCTATTTTATGCCTATAACGGAGCGATTGGAAAGTCCCCCGATTGGGTCAATATTGCCATCTTTTTTGTCAGTGCCGCCGCGGCATATATCTATGAAACAAGGCTCTTCAAAAGAGAAAACACATCCTTTAAAAGACCTAAATTGGCGCTTGGCATTCTTTGTATGATCGCCCTTCTCTTTGTCATTTTCACCTTTGCTACCCCCGAAATCGGAATCTTCAAAGACCCTTTGACGGGAGGTTATGGCATATAAAAAGCCAAATTCCTTGCTTCCCCTATTGACATTCCTACCTTTTTGTGGTAGACTAATAGCAGTTGAATAATGGTCACCGGAGGCAGGGTGCCGTAGCACGCGTATTGCCGGATTAGGTGTCCGAGTGAGCTCGGGTTATTGTGTTTGCAATAGCTCGAGCTATCTTTTTTTGCAGGAGAAAGATATGAAAAAGGAAAATGTAATTGTTGTTCCCCTCGCCCAAGAGGACCGCGAACAGTTTATTTTGGATAACCAATGGGCGTTCAAGCACGGCGCAATGGTAGAGTTTGGCGAGCGCGACAACCACATCGACGGTGACGGTGAAATCATTTCTCGCAAAACGATCGAGCGTTGCATCAATGACCCCAACAACGAAACCTACCGCATTGTAGTGAATGGCAAGAATGTGGGGGGCGTGATTCTCAAAATCGACAATGAGACACACATCAACGAGTTGGAAATTCTGTTCGTCTTACCCGAAGAACACAGCAAAGGCATTGGTTACGGGGCTTGGAAGGCGGTGGAAGAATTGCATCCCGAAACGGTGATTTGGAAGACCTGTACACCGTATTTTGACAAACGCAACATTCATTTTTACGTCAACAAATGCGGTTTTCACATTGACGAGTTTTGGTGCGAATATTTCGTGCCAGATCATCCAATGCCCGATGATGGCGAAGAATACGATCCCGACGAAGGTCCTGATGAAATGTTCCATTTTATCAAAAGAATGAAATAAAAAGCAGGGGCTGTCTCAATTTGATGCAGAAGGCGTGATCGGCATATCGTCGCCGTACGAGCGTACGGCAGAGAGGTCGAGCGCGACTAAAAAGCCACATAAAAACGAAGAAATCCGTCGAGCTTTTCTCGGCGGATTTCAACATTCATATCAAATTGCTAAAAGTTATTGAAATTTGGGTTGTCTTATTCGCGTGGCTTTTGTTCTACGCTAAGTGAGACAGCCCTTTTGCGTTTAATTATCAAGATGTGCAAAGATTTCCTTCCAAACGGCTTCATCCTGCTCGGTCATTTTGTGCCAATCGAAGGATGCCACAAATGCGGCTTTTTGCTCCTTTGTCGTCTTCTTCTTGGCGAATTTTTCACGCGCTTTTTTAAACACCTCCAAGAGTTTTACTGCTTCTTCGGTGTAATTGGGATTGTGTCCCTTGTTTGGAACAAGCAAGAAGCGCACATTCTCTTTTTCTTGCAATCCTTCTTTGAGGATGTCATAATGCACGCGGCGGCAAAGCTGATCGTTTTCGGAATAAATCAAAAGCGCTTTGACGTTGCTGTTTTTCAGCGATTCGACTGCATTGAAAGTCGAAAATTTGGGATTTGCCGCACGCTCCAAATCAAGGATCGGTTTGCGATATCCCTTAAGAGGTCCTGCAAAAAACGTCTTCATCATTTCTTCCACCGAAACGAATCCGCTCATAGCAACAATGTGAGAGATTTCGGGGTGCAGAGCCGCAATGTTGAGCGTGGAAAACGCCCCCCAGCTGTGTCCGACAACCGAAACATCAAGCCCTGCAAAGCGTTTGTCAGCTTTGATGGTAGCCATGCAATCGTTCAGGTCGCAAAGCGATTGCGCCAACCCATTGGTGGATTCTCCGCCCGACTCTATGCAGCCCGTATGGTCATAAGCAAATACGCGGTATCCGTGTGAGCAGAGTTTTTCAATCTCTTTCATATACGCTCTGTGACCGTTGCCAAGTCCGTGGTCGAAAACGATAAGTCTATCTTCGATAAAATCTTTATAGGAATAGAGATATCCCTGCAAGGCGTGCCCCATAGAAGACTTGAAGGCATACGCCTCTCTCTCAAATCCCTCAAAATCCTTGTGCGAAAAGTAAAAGGAAATGTCGACGTTGTCATACCGTGTGTGCATCATTCCCTTGTATCCGTTTACAACTTGCTTTTCAAAAATCATAGTTGTTCTCCAATCAGCGTTTGCAAAAATCCTGTTTTTATTATACCAAAATTATGGAATGTTGTCAATGCTTTCTTATTTTATCTTGACAAATTGATCGGTTTTTGGTATACTGATACCGTCCCATAACAGTTAAAAAAAGCCGTTAAAGCAAGGGAATTTTAATGAACACGAGGTATATATTTGATGAACCGTTATAGCGTAAAAGAAATTGCCGTGATGATAAATGAAAGAAGCCAAAAAGCAATTCTTGGCAAAAAGCACGTTGTGGATCTTGCCCTCATCTCTCTGCTTTGCGGCGGACACATTTTAATTGACGACGTTCCCGGAACGGGCAAAACTGTTTTGGCAAAAACCTTTGCAAAATCCCTCTCTCTTGATTTCAAACGCGTACAATGCGTTCCCGATATGCTCCCCTCCGATATCATCGGCGTTAACTTTTTTGATATGAAGCAATCGGAATTCCGCTTTATCAAGGGTTCCGTATTCACAAATATCCTGCTTGTAGACGAAATCAACCGCGCTATGCCCAAAACGCAATCGGGCTTGCTTGAATGTATGGAAGAGCATCAAGTAAGCGTTGACGGCACCACTTACCCTCTCTCGGAGCCCTTTATGGTCATCGCCACACAAAACCCGGTAGAAACCAAAGGTACATTCGAGCTCCCCGAAGCACAGCTCGACCGTTTTTTGATCAAGACCTCAATGGGTTATCCTTCGCATAAAGAAAACGTTGACATTCTTGCTCTCAAATTGCAAAACGCCAACAATGAAACCAACGACACTGCCGTTATTGATGCCGAATGCATCAATGAAGCGAGAAAAGAATTGGCATCCGTCTACGTACACCGCGATCTTTTGGACTATGCCGCAACCATTTGCGAATGCACCAGAAGCGCAAAGGACGTTATTCTCGGTGCAAGTCCCCGTGCTATGATCGCGCTCGTGCGTGTAGCGCAAGGCTTCGCTGCCATTGCAGGCAGAGATTACGTGTTGCCCGATGACATCAAAAGTGCTTCCGTTCCCGTTTTGGCGCACCGCATCGTGTTCCAAAACAGCTTCTATCACCGCGGAGATCTCGGCAAAAATTTGATCGAGAGCATTCTTGACAGTGTTGCTGTTCCCAGCGAACAAATCAACTTCTCGCGCAAATAAGCCAATGGTAGAGTTTTTTATTCGTTTGGCTGCCTTTGTCGGTCAAATCGTTCGCACACCACAATTTTGGATCGCGCTCTTGATCCTTGCCGCCTGCGGCATTTTGGTTGCCCTCTATCGGCAGGCAAAATTGCGCGCATTGGACAAAGTCGTTTATAACAGACACTTTTCCACCGACGGCATTTTTGTGGGCGAAACACTTGAATTGATTGAAACCATCCGCAACCCCGGTTGGCTCCCTTTGTTTCGGGTGCGGGTTGAGTTCTTTATGCCCGGTGGCTTGACAGTTGATGGGCTTGAGTGCAAAAAGCATACTAAAGTAACCAGTATTTTTCACATTCCCCCACACGCATCTGTCCAAAAAGTGCACACGGTAAGAGCCGATAAACGAGATCATTACCACATGTACACCTCGTTTATTCGATACAGAAAAAACGAATATACTTTCGATTCCGTAATTGATTTTTACGCATACCCAAATCAATACGATGCAGATGCAAGCTTTGCTCCCGACATTTACCGTTCGGGAGATGCCATTGCTTCCCGAAAATACATCGAAGACCCCTTTTTCCTTTCCGGCATTCGGGCATACCGCCCCGGAGACCCGATGCGCTCTATCAACTTCAAGGCTTCGGCACGCGGCTTTTCGGGCGGCATGAGACAGTTGATGTCCAATGATTACGATAGCTCGCGCAATTATAACAGTATGATCGTTTTGGATCTCACCTCTTACTCGGAGGCTTTGATGGATGCAGAAAAGCAAATCGAGCTTGGACTTCGGTATGCTTGCTATCTGTTTTGCGAGGCGTTGCGCAATGGCGGAAACGTCGGCTTTGCAACCAACTGTGCAGTTGAAACTTCCCGCTATATCCACATCCCCTGCAATAGTGGAACCATGCACACAAAATTGATGTTGGAGCAATTCGCCGAAATTTCAGCAAACGCCAAAAGAGATTACTCCGTCAACGTCATTTTACAAACCATTGTTCCCGACCTCCCTCGCGGCACCGACGTCTACATCATCACTCCCTTTGTGGATGATAAAATGGCAGGACTTTTGCACGCTC
>JAFYRH010000199.1 GCA_017559555.1 Clostridia bacterium | reverse complement strand
TAAAAATCCTCCGCTGCCGCAAAGAATGCGTCAAGATTCTCCCACGGAGTTTTCGGGGGAATATCGCACCCCGAGGAAAGCACAAAATTGGGGTACGTACTGCATTTTTGAAGCAATTCCGTTGTCGCTTCGCGCACAGAAGCAGGCGTTCCCAAACGGAGCACACCTGCAGGGTCTACGTTGCCCATAACAACAACGTCAGAGGGCACTTTTTGCAAAATATCCTTCTCCATATCTACGGCATTGCCAAAGTGGTATGCCGCCGCGCCTGTGGAAAGAATAGAATCCAACATCTTGGGCACGTTGTCCCCACAGTTGTGATAGATAACAATAAAATGATCATTTTGCACCGCATCAACGATTTGTTTCACGTAAGGTGCCGAAAATTCTTCCTCGAGAATAGGTGACAAAAGCCCTGCGACGGGCTCTGCCATCACAATGCCGTCTGCCCCCACATCGCAATATGCTTTTGCATAAGAAATGAGGAACTGCGTGCATTTTGCAAGAACCGCGTGCACCATATCAGGGTCGTCATAGCAGTTCATCATAATTTCGGAAACGTCAAAAAGACGTGCCGCAAGCGAATAGGGACCGATCATTCCCGCCAAAACGGGGCGATCGGTGATGAGCTCTTTCGCTTTTTTGATAGCGTCCAAATAGATTTGCGTTCTTCCGCTCCCAATTTCGGGAACGGTGAGTGCCGTTGCCTCCTCCTCATCGGTAATGATGGGCTCCTCAATGGTGGGAACCTCGTCGTCGCTGACGGTAACAACAGAGCCAAAGCACTCCGCCTCCACAGAAAGATCCATAAAGCTGACCGATGCGGCAGTAGGTGTTTTTTCTGCCACAGCCATCATGCCTAGCGCTTGCAAATCGCTATTGAAAATGATTTCTTTTACAGTAACGCCCAAAAGACCGACCGACGGAAAGGACAATATCGGCATCGGCTTTTTTGCGTAGTTGCCAATGAGGTCGGCAACCCATTGTTTCATATTGTAGTTTGACATGTTTTCTTCCTCACATCAGCTTCTCGCCAATCCGTAAACAAGATCGTACGCGGCATTGAGATCTTCCATTGTGCAATGCGATTGCACAAAGTGCGTGGTACAGCAAACCCAACGTCGGCCGCGCATTTTTTGGAACACGCGTCTGATCTCGTCAAGCAGCTCCGCCTGCGGCAGAATACCGACCGCAGTTTGCACGCACAGCCCGCCGAGAATGGCGAACTTGTCGGCATATTTTTCGATGTAGGTGTCATAGGACATTCCCGCGCTTTCCTGCCACGGGTGCACCATATCAATACCCACTTCGGCAAGGTCATCGGTAATCTTTTCGATGCAACCGTCGGAGTGCAAGCTGACAAATACACCGCGCGAATGCACGTGATCGATCACACGTTTTAAATTGGGCTTGATCAGTTCTCTCCACAAATCCGGATGGAACATCAAATCTCTTTGCGTGCCCCAGTCATCCGAGAGATGGATGCAATCCAATCCCATATCGATGCAAATGTCGGCAAATTCAATAATCCAATCTGCCTGGCGGCGATAAAGCTCGGCAATCTCCTCTGTATACATCAACAGATACATCAATTGGTTTTGAATACCGAATACGCCATTGAAAAATTCGAAAAATCCGGGTGTTTGCACATAGCAAAAACGCCCCTTGGATTTGTGATAATCAAAGGATTTTCGGAGAGCGGTATAATCGCCCTTTTTCGGGGAAATAAAAAATTCTTCTTCGAGTAAAAGATCGGGAGCAACTTCCCCATTCTCGCGCAAAAGTCGTTCCACAAGCGCCTTGTCATAGGGACACGGATGCCCAAAGATGTGTGCGGCATCAAACTCGTAATGGTCTTCAAACGCCTCGGCACTCCCCCATGTGGCGGCAAACTGCTCGCGCAAATTCCACGCCACCCAACCGTAAATGGGTTGACGGTCGGTTGGAAGTCCCAAAATGGTATTGCGAACTCTTTCTGTTCCGTTCATCATCTTCTCCAAAGGCATCAAACCTTAATCTTTTTGATCTCTTCTGTATAATACTGCACAAGCTCAAACTTTGTGCCCGGCATCAAGCGATGATCGGGGCAAGGAACAAATCCGCCCATGGAAGCAAGTCGCTTCATGCGTTCAATTTCGGCATCGACAGCGGCTTTATCCTTGCGCAGAGCGGTCTTATCCATACCGCCAACGCCGAGAATGCTCTCGCCGTATTTTTTGCGTGCGGGTTCAAATTGGTCGCCCCACGTGCCCACTTCGATGGGAAACATCACGTTGACGCCATTGGTCAGCCAAGTTTCAATCAGTTTTTCGGTGACACCGTCGCAATCGAGTGAAATGATATCGATGCCGTACTTGTGGCAAAGCTCGTTGCGACGCTTGTAGTGTTTAGCACAAAGTTCATCGAAAAGTTCGGGAGACAACAATGGTCCGTTTTTGAAACAGATGTCCTCCCAATAATGCCCAAAATCGAACTCTGCACCCGTGGCAAGCGTGGCTTCAACACACTTATATTGCATTTCGGCATACGTGTCGACGATTTCGGCAAACAGATCCTCATCCTCGTCGTACATCAAATAGCTCATACCTACAACAGTGCAGATATCGCGCAGGTGCCCCATTACACTGCCCAGAGAAATACCGATGGGCACGGTTTTATCTCGTGTTTCGTTAAAGTTTTTGAAAAACTCAGCATTGAGTCGTTCGGGGGTGTATTGCATTTTGGGAAGGTAGAGTGTTTCGAAAATTTCTCTATCCTTAAGCAAATAGTCATCCTCCGATGGAATGGAAACGATGCCGGGCTTGATTCTTTCTATGACACCGGTTCCGGTCTGCACACGCTGTGTACCATCGGGCAAGGTTTCGAGAACCTTTCTTTCAAAGGTAGGCATCAATCCAAGACGCGCACCAACACTGTAACCCCAAACACAATCCCAACCAAGAATTTTATCGAGTTCCTTTTGCGCCACAGAGCCGTCCACCACGGCAGTATTGGCAAGCTCCTTTGAAATATGACCTTGCTCTGCCCACTCTTCCAAGAGTTCTTTCCAATAGCCAAAGTGCACAGCAGGCATACGGTCAACATTCTTGTAGTGTAAAATATTTAAGCAGCGTTCCCGTGCATTCATCACCGTTTCCTCCTCAAAAAAGCAATTAGTATTTTCCAAGCTTATGCGCAAGTTCTGCAATCTCTTTCATGTTTTGGAAAGAGACCGAATTGGGAATGGAGTGGTCGGATGCAAAAACATATCCGCCGCCTTCTTTCATCAAAGGAATGATGCGCTCCATTTCTGCTTTTACGCGATCGATATCATCCCAAAGTTGAGCATTGATGCCACCGTGGAATGCAAGCTTTTCTCCCCAAGTGGATTTGAGTCTTTGCGGATCCATACCCGCCTTGATCTCCAAGGGATTGAGCATTTCTACACCCGTTTGAACAATATCGGGCAACAAAGGCTCAATAAATCCGCAGGAATGCAGTTCGGTAACCATGCCGCGCTCGTGTGCCCAATCAACCACCTTTTTGTGGTAGGGTTGCAAAAGCTCACGGTAAATTTGAGGGGAGAAGAAAGGCGTTCCCTGATACCCCATATCGTCATACCAGAAGATACCATCGAACTCGTAGCCGGCATCCAAGATGCGTTGGCAAAGATCGAGAGAGGTCTTCAGGTAGGTATCAAACACATCGGTTGCCCATTCGGGCTCGTCAAGCAGACCGATGAGAAAATTCTCGGTGCCGATCATGTGGGAATGTGCTACGTCAAAGCCGAACCAAACGGTGAGCTGCAAAAATCTGCCCTCAGCCTTCCAGCGCGGATAGTTGTTTTTGAGGTAATCCCACGGAATGCGATCCTCGTGATAGGTAAGCATTGCCTTTTTGGCTTCTTCCCACCGCTCGGAACAATCATAGTAATAATTCAAATTTTCGGGAGTGGAGTCAAGCTCACGAAATCTCTTTTGCGTGGTGCCCCATTGAGTGGTTACGATCTTATAACGGTCGTTTTCCTCCAACACCTTTTGTGCAAAACGCGGGGAGTTATCGGTTCCCACACGAATTTGATGATCAAAGCCGAAATAATCTACCCAAGATACGTCTTGGGGCAGACCTTCATTGTGCCATCTGCGAACAGTTCCACTCCAAGCAGTATCCAGCATAGGGATGCGGTCAACCGCTTGGCGGCGGTAGGTACGCAGAATGCGTTCGCGCTCTGTTAAGGTCTTCATAGCTCAACCCCTCTTAAGCGCCCAATTCCTTGCAAAGCGCTACTGCTACGTCAGCCGCACTGGCAGCATCCACCGTATAGCAGTCAGCGCCGATCTCACGACAAAAATCATCGGATACGGGTGCACCACCAATCAAAATTTTGACTTTTTCGCGCACACCTGCCGCTTCCGCCGCCTTGACCACGTCGCCCATAACCCCCATAGTGGTAGTCAAGAGCGCAGAACAGCAAATGACCTGACAATTTTGCTCAATGGCGGTGTTGACAAATGCTTCGGGAGAAACATCGGTACCAAGGTCAACAACCTCAAGGCCCTTGCCCTCCATCATCATTTTAACAAGGTTTTTGCCAATGTCGTGAAGGTCGCCTTGAACAGTACCGATGCAAACCTTTCCAGAGGCAACGGCACCCGATTCTGCCAGCAGAGGTTTGAGCAGCGTTGCGCCTTGGTTCATTGCTCTTGCGGCAACCAAAACCTCGGGGATGTAAACTTCGCCGTTTTTAAACTTTTCACCAACAACGTCCATACCCGAAAGAAGTCCGCCAAGAATCTCTTGGGGATCCATTCCCGCGTCAATGGCTTGTTGTACAAGCTCTTTTACAATTTTTGCTTTTCCTTTTTGCAGATTTTCGGAAATTTCAATCAAAATGCTCATTGATTTTCTCCTTATTTTTGTTCTGCATCCTCACCAGGAACATCTTTTTTGTGGTAACGCAAAGCGCAAATATCATCACCCTTTGCAATGCACTTGGGCAGATCGAGAACACTGCCGTAGCGCTCACCGATGCCGTGGTCGCCGCACATAGCGATATCGCAAAGCATAGCGATTTCTTCATCGGTGCATCCTGCCTTTTGCCAAGCCTTTACAAGGGGGCAATAGTGGAAGTCGATGGAAAGCTTATCGTCGGTAGATTCAACGATGTCCATTTCGAACACGAGTTGTGCCGCCTTGGTGAACAAGGTCTTACGCAAACCCTTAAGGCTATCGGTATTTCCCTTTTCTACAAGGTCTGCACCTTGCGAAAGTCCGCAACGCTTGATAGCAGCGCTACCGAAATCGCGAGGATCAAGACCTCTCTTTTGTGCTTCGTCACAAAGCAGATAAAGCCAGAACGCGCGGTGCTCAAGTTGTGCACGGATGGCCTGCAACAGACCGTTCTTGTACTTGGGTTCATTTTTTACGATACTCATAATTTTGTCTCCTTTTATGTTAAGTCATTTGAATAAAGTCTTTGTAAAACATCACGCATTCACCAATGTTTTGAATGCCGATGTGCTCGTTTGCGTTATGAATGGTTGCAAATTGTTTTTTGTTCAGGTCGATGGGCGCAAAGCGCAAAATGTTATCTGCCACGTCGGTAAAGCGACGGGCATCAGTTCCTGCAGTTAAGAGGAACGGTACTACGGCAACGTCGGGGAAATTCTTGTGCAACAAGGATTCTACCCTTTTGTATGCCTCGCCCTCAAAGTCGGTGGGTTTGCAGTAGTCACGTTCGATCAGTTCGATCTCAACACCGTATTTGGTGGCAATCCTTTTGATTTTTTCAAGGCCTTGTTCGAGGTCTTCCTCTCGCACGCAACGCAAGAACATAGTCGTCTCGGCAGATTTTGCGCGAATTTGAGGGTCTCTTGTGTCGCCCGCACCGAGAGTGGTAAAAGAAAGTCCCGTGGAAAGCATTGCACTTGCGGCAGGAATGCCCATCATAATCTTTTTAATCAGCGGTGCGAAGAGCCCCATATTACCAAACAAAAGGTTCATCGGGAATGCCATATAGGGTACGTGACCCTCGAATGTGGCTTTGACTTCGGGATAGAAGTTTCCTTTGTAGATCCGGTCGCGCTTTTTTGTAACCTCTGCTACAAAATTACACAAACGCTCCACAGCACTGTCTTTAGAACCACCGAAGCCGCCGTGTCCGCGTGTGTCGATCTTTGCGGTGCAACGGTACATGTGGCGGCTCTTTTCGTGCACGGCAACAACGGCACTCTTGCACTTGACACTGGGAATCTGTCCCTCGGTAATGGCACCGCCCTCATCGAGAACAGTATCAAAACGAATACCCTGCTCTTTAAAATATGCAGTAGCCAGCACCATACCGTCGCCACAGACTTCCTCGTTATTCGAGGAACCGATATAGAGGTTAATTCCTTCAAACGCATAATCTTCGGCAAGGAGTTCTTCGGCAGCTTGCAATTCGGCAAACAGAGGGGTCTTGGTGTCTATCGTGCCACGACCGTATAAATATCCTTCTTTTTCGGTTGCCAAGAAGGGCTCACTCTCCCAACCGTCACCGCCCTCCACTACGTCGTGGTGAGACATCAGGAGAATATTCTTTTTGGCGTTTTTGCCTTCGATGACGTAAAAGAAGCATCCGCCGCCAAAGGTCAGTTTTTTTGCTTTTTTTGCAATGTTGGGGAAAAGTTCTTCAAGAGTTGTATAGAATTTTTCAAATTCCGCTTTGTTCGTATCCTCGTGCGTCCAAACGGTCTTGCAGTTGATCATACGGGAAAGCTTTTCGACATATTCGGAATTTTGGGGTGCAGATACACCGCGACGCTCGGTCGCAGGTCTCAATTCGTGCTTTTTCATTTCTCGGTATTTTCCTTTCTTTGGTCCTCAATAAACTTCATAACGCCCTTTTCGTTGTAGAGCATAAAGAAGATGAGAGAAACCAAACTGAACACACCTGCAAATACACCGGTTAATTTAACGCCAAGCATACCAACCGATTCGCCCTCGGGTGCGCCGATGGCAAGCACGCTCGAAACGACTACCATTGCAAGAGAATATGCAATTTTTTCGATAAAGGTTTTGGTTGCCGAGAAGAAGCCTTCGCGGTTAACGCCGTTCTCGATGCTATCCTTTTGAATGATATCCGACATACAAGATTGCGGCAGAATGTTGATAGCGGCAAACGGGAATGCAACAACAAATCCCATAAACAAACCGAGGAAGAGCTCGTAGCCAACTACCAAGGATGCCAATACGTCGCCAAAGAAGATAAATGCAAATACCACGGTGAAAACAACACTTGCAATAACCAGCATTGTCTTTTTGCCGTACTTCTTGCTGAATTTAACAATCATCGGGAAGAGGCAAAGCGCTACGCCAATAGCAGCAAGCATTACCAGGAAAGATTGCGATTCGGGAACATTGAGGAGCATTGTGATATAATAAAGCATTGCCGTTTGGAAGAACGCCATAGAAATATAGCTGAACAAGTCGCCTGCAAAAAAGGTAACAAAGCTCTTGTTTTTAAAAATCGTCTTGGCAGATGCCAAAAGCGATTGACGTGGCTTGTTGCTGACTTCTACATAATCCTTCTCGCGGAACGCGGTGGCACCGAGAAGAACACAAGTCAAACCGATTGCGGCAAAAACGGTGAACACGATTCTCCAAGACCAAAGCGCGCTGATGCCAAAGCCCTTGATGATGTTAACAAACAAGGTTGCGGCATACATAAAGGAGCTCGAGCCCATAAAGAACGCGGTGCTGATGCCATAGTAAGCAACTCTATCTTTAGCATCGGGAATAACTTCGGGAATGAGCGCGTTGCGCGGGATGAAGAAGAATGTGTATGCGGTGTAGTATGCAATGAGGAAGAAGCCTACCCAAATTGCGTTGGCAACAGAACCCTCTTTGAAGGGTGCCATAAAGATCATCAAAACCGAAACCGCATAAGGAACTGCCGCATATTTGAGGAACGGCATTCTGCGTCCGTCTTTATGTGTGCATTTGTCCGAAAGACTTGCAACCAACGGGTCAGTGATCGCATCGATGACTTTTCCAAAGCCGGTCAGGAGCGCCATTACAGTAATAAAGCCCAAAAGTTTGTTGTCGGGTAAAAGACTCGGGAGACCGCTCTTGACGGTGGGTTGGAAGAAATACAAAAGATAGTTACCTATCATACCGTTAAAAAGTCCCTTGGCAATATCCGAGAGACAGTAACGTATCATTTTGCGTTTTGGAAG
>JAFYRH010000198.1 GCA_017559555.1 Clostridia bacterium | reverse complement strand
CCGCTGGCTTTTGCTATGCAAAAGCGATTCGCATAACCAAAAAGCCTTCCCCTTGAGGTAGCGGAGCGGCGCGAGCGAAATGAATGACAGTCCGGTGGACTGTCAAAACGTGAGCGTGACCGAGCCGCAGCGAGACAGGTGCCGAGTAACACGAGGCGGATGAGGTGTAGGATGCGTAGCATCCGTCAAGAACACTCGCGTCCAAACGCCGCCTGTGGCGGCTACACCTCATCAGTCACCTCTCGGTGACAGCTTCCCCTCAAGGGGAAGCCTTATACTAAATCTTCTCTCAAAAAACAAGGGTATTACCTTTGTTGCCCACTACATAGTAGTTTGTTGTCTGTTTCGCGCTTCGCGCTCAACTGCCTAAAGGCATTTAATACAAGAAAAGAGAGAACTTTTTCGGATTTGCCGATTTGTTCTCTCTTTTTCATTTTCTTTTTGTTATTCTTCTGTTTCTATTCGGCGCACCGCGCAGGTGCAAATGCCAATAAAGTCGATTAACTGGCGGTAATGCTCGCAAGCATAACAGCCGTCGTCTTTGAGATTGCCTACGTAATAGGGGCAAGCATCCTGCATTTCGGTGGCAAAGGGATAACCCTCATTGTCGTATTGCGGATGTGCCAGAAAATCGGGATAAAGCGGAACCGGTCTTACCAAGGGGTTTTGACGGTCACATTCCTCGTAGTATCCGTAATAAAGGTCGAACGTACGTCCCCCATGCTCAATGCGTGCATAGAGGTCTCCTTCTTGCGGGATGTTCTCTTCTTGACGGTTACGTCTGGAAAGTCGGCTTAACATCGGCAATCTCCTTTCTTTTCATTTTAGGCAAAAACAGCCCGGGATTGCAAGGGTGAAGGGTGAAAAAACAATCCCGGGTTTGTATGATTTGGAACTGCAAAGGGTGAAAAAGCAGCTCCTTATATTGCCAAGATTTCGCGAAGGGTGAAAACGATTTCTCGGCGGCGCAAATCGTGCACAGAAAACACCAAAAAAATCTGCCACACGATTGCGCCCTGGAGGCGGGAACGTCCACTTTCTCGCCTGTGACATAAGTATACCAGAAAAATTCACTTTGCGGTATTACCCAAAACAACTTTTTTAGGTCTTATTTTTTCGCGTTTTTATATCTTTTTTTGAGAAAATCGGATATATAAATGTGTAATTTTTGTCTTTTTGAAAACAGAAAATTAAAGAATCTTTGCAAATTCGCGACGCGGCATACCCGTTTTTTCGCTTGTGACACGAATTGCCTGCTTTACGACCGAAACCGACATGTGCAGCTTTTCGGCAATTTGTGCATTGCTCATGCCAAACGCCGCAAGCTTTGCAACCTCTCTTTCCTTAGCCGAGAGCGTGGTTGCGAGTGTTTTGCCACGTACGCTGCCGCTCAGGCGAGACCATCCCTCATTGTAAACGCGATAGAGCGCTTTAACAGCCTTCCAAGCCTCGGGGTCGATTTTAGAAAGTCTTTCTTCCATCAAGGAATCCATTACGCGGCAATACTCCGAAAGAATGCCGTAAAGCTTATCGGGCATAGCAAGCGCAATGGCACGGTCGATATGGCGGATCGCTTGCTCGTTATCTCCACCGTTGTGGTAAATAGTCGCACAGTTCAACCGTAAATAAATTTCGGAAACAAGCGCATTATCCGCCTTTGCCTGCGACACCATCGGCTCGATTGTGTTGGGAAGAATACGCATCAAGGAAAGCCCGTCCATTCCCTCAAGCAAAAGCTCTCCCGTTGCTACGGCATACGCAATGGTGTAGAGGTATTTTGCGTAATAAACGCGTGCCGCGGGGAGCGCATCCTTGTGCAAGGGCTCAAAACAGCCCCTACGGAACCAATCCGGGAAGTCTGTAACGTCATAAAGCATAATATCAACCGCACAAATCGCCAAAAGCATAATGTCGCGATCGAAATCGTTTTGCGCAGGTGCTTCGGAAATATGCATTTTTGCGGCGCGCCACATTTCAATATCACCGCGCCAAATCGCGCATTGCGCCAAAAGCATACCTGCGGAAATCACCGCATAAAAGCCCGAGTGTCTGCCAAGCAAATAGCTTGCGCTGGCATAAACCTTATCGACCTCGCCTCGCGCATAGGCGATCTCTGCCTCAAAAAGCACTCTCGCTTCAATGTGATTGACAAGAAGCTCGGATGCCTCGTTCGCCGTTCCGGGAACGCAATACAAATCCGTCATATATAAAAACGGAGTGTTGCGCGGCAGGGGTTGATTTTCTTCATTCAATACCCTACCCTCTCGGGTGCGTCGGTCAATGGGACGGGCGGCATCCTCGGGAATCATCCATGCACGGCCAAAGCGTTCAGCTCCAACGATTTTTCCCTCTTTGCACAAAAGCTGAACCGCACGCGGGGAAATGCCCCATTTGGCGGCAATTTCTTCAATTTTCAAAAATTTCATTTTCCCCTCTCCCCTCAAGCTTTTCAAAAATCACATTCTTCGCTTTCGCGAAAACCATTTCTTCGCTATTGCGAAAATTATTATATCACAAAAATAAAAAAATGTCAATAAGAAAATGATTTTTTCAAACATCTTTCATTTTTGACCAAAAGAGTTGCTTTTTGGTAAACTGTGTGATATAATGAGAAGCAGATGAAATCTTTTTTACAAAGGAGAAACCGTGTGAAACTGATTGTTTGCTTGAGCGACGACAACGGTATGATGTTCAATCACCGCAGGCAAAGCCGCGACCGTGTTTTAATCGCTGATATGATCCAACACGTGCAAAACGCCCCCTTGTGGGTAAGTCCCTATTCCGCGCCCTTGTTTGGCGAGGATTGCCCCACTTTGCAAATTGCTCCCACCCCCACGCAATCCGCAGGAGAGAAAGACTATTGCTTTGTAGAAGACGTTCCCCTGCCTCAAAATCTTGATGGCGTAACCGAGCTCCTCATTTACCGTTGGAACCGTCTATACCCCTCGGATGTACACTTTACTTGCGACACGTCAAGTTTTTCTTTAGCAGAGAGCACCGAATTTGCAGGCTCTTCGCACGATAACATCACAAAGGAGATTTGGAAAAAATGAAACTCTCTTATCGAATTCGTTTAACACTGATTGCCCTGTTGTTGTTGCTTTCAACACTCTTTACCTCCTGCGATGCAATGACAAACATTTTGTCGCAGATAGAAACACAAGAGACAATAGCAGAAGCAACCACACCGGATGACCTCACCACAGAGGAATCTTTACCCGAAGAAGCCTCGCCGGATGACTCAACACCCGAGGAAATAACGCCCGAGGAACCGTTACCTGAAGAAACAACTCCCGAGGAAACCTCGCCTGAAGCCACCACTCCCGAAGAAGTAACCTCCACCGAAATCACGACCCCCGAAGAGATTACCACTCCCGAGGAAACAACACCCGAGAATACTACTCCCGAGGAAGTAACCACTCCCGAAGTTACGACTCCCGAGGCAACCACCTCCGAGCCTGACGTTACCATTCCCGAGCCCGAGGGAACGACCTCTACCCCCGAGGAAGAGGACACTCCCCAAGAGTTCAAGGAACTCAATATTCCTGCATATTCCGGAAACAAGTATGCCGAGGTCAACGGCAACGTTCCGTATTTTACCAAAACAGATTACACAACAAAATCCTACGAATCCTACGCGGTTTTGGATAGCCTTGGTCGTTGCGGCATTGCAATGGCTTGTGTTGGTCGCGATTTGATGCCCACGGGCACGCGCGGAGACATCTCCGATGTCAAACCCACCGGATGGATTCAAGCTTACTATGATGTTGTTAATGGCGGATATCTTTACAACCGTTCTCACCTCATCGGCTGGCAGCTCACCGGCGAGGACGACAACAAGCAAAACTTGATTACGGGTACACGTTCCTTCAATCAGCTTGGCATGCTCCCCTTTGAAAATATGGTTGCCGACTACATCAAGGAAACCAACAATCACGTTCTCTATCGCATAACCCCCGTGTTCGTTGGCAACGAGCTCGTAGCGCGCGGCGTTTTGATGGAGGCTTGGTCGGTAGAAGATGACGGCGACGGCATTTGCTTTAACGTTTTTGTTTACAACGTACAACCCGGCGTTATCATCGACTACGCAACCGGTACGAGCCGACTTGAAAAAGAGGACACCACCACTCCCGAAGAACAGCCTACTTGCGATTACATCGCGAACAAGAATACCAAAAAATTCCACTACCCAACCTGCTCGAGTGTAGCAAAAATGAGCGATAAAAACAAGGAATATCACACCGCAACCCGAGAAGAGATGATCGAGAAGGGTTACTCTCCTTGCGGCACCTGCAAGCCTTAAAAACGCAACACATATAGCAAAAAGCCGACCGATTCCGTCGGAATCGGT
>JAFYRH010000024.1 GCA_017559555.1 Clostridia bacterium | reverse complement strand
ATAACAGCGTATCCGTTCAAGACGACGGTCGCGGTATCCCGAGCGGTATTCACCCCAAAATGGGCATCCCCACGCTTGAGGTGGTTTACACCGTTTTGCACGCAGGCGGCAAATTCGGCGGTGACGGCTACAAATATTCCGGAGGTCTTCACGGCGTTGGTGCATCTGTTGTAAACGCGCTTTCCTCTTGGGTAGAAATCGATAACTGCCACGAGGGCAAGCGTTACACCGAACGTTTTGAACGCGGTCACGTCGCACGTCCCTTTAAAGAGGAGGGACCTACCGACCGCCACGGTCCCTACGTTCGCTTCCTGCCCGACCCCGAAATGTTCGAGGAAGTCGTTTTTGATTACGACACACTTCTCAAGCGTCTGCGTGAGCAAGCCTTCCTCAACGGCGGTGTGAACATCTATCTGCGCGACGAGCGTGCTCCTCTTGAGGATGGTACCTATCGCGAGAACGATTTGATGTACGAGGGCGGTATCAAGTCTTTTGTTGAATATATCAACGACCAAAAGAAGTGCGAGCTCATTCACCCCGAGGTCATCTACATGAAAGCCGAAAAGGAGAACTGGGTTGCCGAGGTTGCTATGCAATACAACGATAGCTACAACGAGGCACTTCTTACCTTTGCAAACAACATCAACACCATTGAGGGCGGTACCCACGAAATCGGCTTTAAGACAGCGCTTACCAAGGTCTTTAACGACTACGGCAGAAAGTACAACATCATCAAAGAGAGCGAAAAGAACCTCTCCGGTGAGGACGTACGTGAAGGTCTTTCGGCAGTTGTTTCCGTCAAGTTGACAGAGGCACAGTTTGAGGGTCAGACCAAGGGTAAACTCGGTAACAGCGAAATGAGAACTATTCTCTATTCTCTCGTTACCGAAAAACTTGAGGAATATCTCGAAGAAAATCCCTCGGTCGGTAAGGCGATTCTCGAAAAAGCAATGGCTGCTTATCGTGCACGTGAAGCGGCGCGCAAGGCGCGTGAAGCAACACGCCGCAAGGGACTTTTGGAAGGCTCCACACTCCCCGGCAAGCTTGCCGACTGTCAAGAAAAGAACGCAGAGTTCACAGAGCTCTACTTGGTAGAGGGAGATTCCGCGGGCGGTTCTGCAAAACAGGGACGTAACTCGCGCTTCCAAGCAATCCTTCCTCTTCGCGGTAAGGTTCTCAACGTTGAAAAAACAAGACTTGATAAAGTATATTCCAACCAATCTCTGATTCCGATTATTCAAGCACTCGGTTGCGGCATTGGCGAAGAGTTTGATATTGCAAAGCTTCGCTACGGCAAGATCATCATCATGGCCGACGCGGACGTCGACGGTTCGCACATTCGTATCTTGCTTTTGACTTTCTTCTTCCGTCACATGAGAAAACTTGTTGAAGAAGGACACATCTATTTTGCACAACCTCCGCTTTACAAAATATACAAAAAGGGTTCTAAATACGGCAATGAGCGTTACGCTTACACCGAAGAAGAAAAAGAAGCCATCGTTGCGGAAATGGGCGGCGTAAATATTGAAGCCGACCGTTACAAAGGTCTTGGTGAAATGGACCCCGATCAGCTTTGGGAAACCACTATGGACCCTGCAACACGTACCATTCTTCGTGTTACTATCGAGGATGCCATCGCCTGCGACGAGATGTTCTCAGTGCTCATGGGTGACAAGGTAGAGCCTCGCCGTATCTTCATCGAGCAAAACGCAAAGTTT
>JAFYRH010000197.1 GCA_017559555.1 Clostridia bacterium | reverse complement strand
GGCATTCGAGTCGGGAGGACCGAGATGCACGGTAATTGTTTCGGGAATAAAAGGCAGTTCCGGCATACAATATCTCCTTTCTTTTGACAAAGATCGTCAGGTGTGTTTTCATAAATGACTTCATCCGCAGGGCGGAGAAGATTGCTACTCCCATCCTCGGGGAGCGGAATGAGATCGACGGGTTGAACCGCTGTAATCCCCGAAAAAATCGGGAGCGCAATAAAGCTTTGCATTCCATATCCCTCGCGTCGCACCTCAAGATGATAAGTCGAAAAGGGCGGTACCTCGCTTGGCTTCATAGAGGCTTCGCGTGGCGGCGCGGCAAGGGAAATTCGTTCGGTGTTCCCATCGCGATTGGTGGTTGTAGCATATAAAATATCAGCGCGAGGTGTGGTATCGATATCTTCATTCGATCGAATATTCACTGCCGCGCCCTCCAAAGGGATTGCTCCGCGAGCGGTCGTGACGTGCACCACGAGATATCCCACGTTTTCCATCGGTATTTCAGGCATTTCAAAAACCTCCTGTAAGATTCGTTCCATATCATTCTATGCAAAAGGTTAAAAATGGGTGAAAAGGGGTGGCATTGAAATATAAAAAGAACCCCACCGCAGTGAGGTTCTTTCTTTTCTTTACACTTTTTCTTCTGCTCTTACTTTTGCAAATTCGCGGTAATACATAAACTGAATGATATTCTTTTCCTTGGGAACCTTCAATTCATAATAATTGTTGGTGGTGGAAAAGATCAAAGTTCTTCTGCCATGCATGCCCATATCCGAAATGGTAGAGAG
This sequence comes from Clostridia bacterium, assembly GCA_017559555.1. Taxonomy (GTDB): domain Bacteria; phylum Bacillota; class Clostridia; order Oscillospirales; family CAG-272; genus UMGS1865. The sequence goes on along the minus strand of JAFYRH010000197.1, from coordinate 2,370 downwards.
GGGAATGACGGTGTCGCCAATAGTTATTGCTTCATTTGTAATTTGCGCTGCATTGCGAGAGACTTCCTTCAATTCGTGCCCCTCAATGGTAAAGAGATACGCTTCGGGAACGGTGTAAGTAATGCCGTTGGCTACATCTTTTGCAAGCTCTTGGCGTTGCCATTGGTTGAGGTCATAAACCGTTTCGTGGTCAATGCCGTGCAGCATTCCGTATTTGTCATACGTAAAGGAGTGACCGCATGCGGAACAAGTAACAGTATCTTTTTGGGATGTTAAAGAGTTGTGCGCGCGGCACTTGGGGCAAAGGAAAACAAGACTTTCCATGCCTTCGGCAAGCTTTTTGCCGCGATAGGGGAGCATTTCTTCCTTTTGACGTTCATAAGCATTCTCGTATAGGTCGCGCTTGATGATTTCATCAATTTCTTCCACGCTCATTTTTGCGAGGTCTTCTTTGGTATAAATTCCAACGGGCGCACCGTAGAGTCTGCCGCGGCGTGTGTTTTTGGAAGATGTCCAGTTGGGGCTTGCGAAATATCCACCCTCAATGCGATAGGTGACAAGACCGCAACGAGCGGATTTTACAAGCTGTGCCGTAGCGGGAACTACGGGAGCAGTAACACCGTCCCAGGTGCGAACGCCCTCTGCAAAAATGCAAACGTTGCCACCCTTGCGAACCTTTCGCAAAATATCCATAACAGTTGAGGCGGCAACAGTTGCTTTGTAGCGAATAATAGGCTCAAACACAAAATGCAAAGCCTTATAGATCCAACCCCAGCGGGTGATGTGCTCGCTTGCAACGTAATACATTTGCTTGGAAAAACTCAAGCCGACCAAAATGGGGTCATAGTCGGTAACGTGGTTGGAGAGCACAATATAATTTTCGGGCAGGTTTGTTGCCTTTTTATATTTATAGCCAAGCTTCAATTTGGCTACCGAGTAGCCAACGGGGCGCAAAAGAGCGGTAAAAAAATCCAATTTCTTGCTCAATCCGTCCACCTCCTTTTATGTAACAGTTCTTTATACAATCGTAGGTATTATACCATAAAATTACGCTATTGTCAATCATTTTAGCAATTCTTCAAGCTGATTTCACTGTATTTTCAATTTTTGTTCTAAAGTTGGCAAGTCCCCCATATAGTGTACCAACGCGATATATGGGAGGTTTTGAAATGCCTGAGCATTCGATTTATACGGATATAGCCGAGAGAACCGGTGGAGATATCTACGTAGGAGTAGTTGGTCCTGTCAGAAGCGGAAAATCCACATTCATCAAACGTTTTATGGAGGCTGTTGTGCTTCCGAATATTGGGGAGGGCTACTCCCGAGACCGCGCACGCGACGAGCTTCCGCAGTCGGCGGCAGGGAAGACGGTAATGACCACCGAGCCCAAATTTATTCCCGAAGATGCCGTACCTGTTATTTTAGATAATAACGCACAAATGCGTGTGCGCATGATAGATTGCGTGGGGTATTTGATCCCCGATGCAATGGGAACAATTGAAAACGGTCAGCCGCGTATGGTTCGCACGCCTTGGCGTGAGGAGCCTATGCCATTCTCAGAGGCAGCCGAAATGGGCACGCACAAGGTTATCACCGAGCATTCCACCATCGGTATGCTGATTACGACCGATGGCTCTATCGGTGATATCAAACGTGAGGCTTACGTCGAGGCGGAAGAACGCATTGTGCGCGAACTCAAAGCCCTTGGCAAGCCGTTTGCTATCATTCTCAACTCTGCTCGTCCGGAGGGGGAGACTGCACGCACACTTGCCTATGAATTGGAAGAAAAATACGATGTTCCCGTAGCCCTTGTTAGTTGCCTTGACCTTGATGCCGAGGATATTCGTCACATTTTAGGCTTGGTTCTTGAAGAGTTTCCTGTGACTGAAATCAGCATCAAATGCCCCGAATGGATGCGTGCTCTTGAAGCCCATCACCGCATTCGCACGGCTATTCGCACGTCGGTTTGCCGTTGTGCCGAGAGTATCCAAAAGGCAGGCGACGTAAAAGCAGCATTTGAAAACATGGCAGATAACGAGTACGTCGAGCGTGCGAACATCGACATTTTAGACCTTGGAACCGGAAAAGCGACCATTTCTCTTGCGATGAAAGACGGTCTTTACTATGATATTATCAGCGAATTGACCGGCTTCTCGGTTGAGAGTGAGGAAGAACTGATCTCGCTTTTGCGTGACCTTTCAAAAGTGAAAGAGAAGTACGATAAGGTCGCCGAAGCACTTGACGAGGTCAACGAACGCGGCTACGGTATCGTTATGCCCGATGTAGAAGATTTGCATCTTGAAGAGCCGCAAATCGTCAAGCAAGCAGGCGGATACGGTGTAAAACTTCGTGCGGCGGCACAGTCGGTGC
>JAFYRH010000023.1 GCA_017559555.1 Clostridia bacterium | reverse complement strand
TCACTAATTAAACGTCTATCTAGGATTATAAAATAAGCAAACCACGGAAATTTATATCACACCCCTATAACTTTTGCAAGCGTATTACAATTATACCATCGGGTTGGCACATCCCCCGCGATTAAATCCGAGCCGCCGTTATTCCGTAAAAAGACAATCGTCCCTCAGAATTATCAAATTCTCCGCATACACGCAGAACCCCTCGGTGTTGGGATGCAGATCATCTGCAAAATAAGTCATATCATGTGGGATCATTTGCAGTCCGTCAATAACCGTAATACCAAATTGATGTGCCGCATCGGCAATGGTGGCGTTCACTTCGCGAACGTGACCAAAGGGGAGTTGAATCGTGTCAAAATCTCCGCACCAAATTGGAGTGATGACGTATATCTGCGCCTCGGGGAAGAGTCGGAGCACCTTTTTGATGTATTCTTCGCAACGCAAATAAATCGCATCGAGCGAATGAAAACGACGCGCATCATTTGTGCCAAAAGCAACGAATACGGTATCGGGCTCAAATTCACCGCGGTCGAGTGTGGTAGGCTCAAAGAAAGAGCCGCCAACACCTTGAATAACGCTTTCTGCATTGAAATGGTCGCTGACTTGGTACGCATACGAAAGTGTTTCAATGTCCGAATTCCAACCTTGCGTAATGGAGTCGCCGAGGAATAAGAATTTGCGGGAGAACTCGTGCGGTCTTGCAACCGAGCCGTCGGCAATTTCCAAAAGCTTGATACCAGCAATTGCATTGTGGCAGGGCAGGTGGATGGTTACGCGATGGAGCTTTTCGTTGTTTGAAACATTCACAAGAGTATCTTCACCTTCGGTGGCGTGGCGATGCTCGGTTAGTACGCCATCCACTTTTACTTCATAATTTCCCGTAATGGTAGGGCGGAATTTCACCCAAGGCGAATCGGTCCAAAAATCAAGACGAACACCGGTCGAAGTTTTGGCATTGCCAAAAATAAAATTGTCGATTAAGGAATAAGCATCAAGTTGAGAGGGGAGCATTTTACAAAAGTGAATACCGTCAACGTTTTCCCAAATTTGCATAGCTCCAACGGTAATACTTTCTATTTGCTTGTATGAAAGTCTCATGATTTATCTCCTTTCATATTTTAAAGTTACGCCACCGAGGGGAGTTTTACGTTCATTTCTCCAATTTTCGAAATAACGATTTGCGTAGTCAAAGCCATTTCTCCAAAAATAGAAATTTCCACAGAGGCAATCATGTCTATTTTACAAGAGTCATTTTCCAGGGTAATGGTAACATTTTTGAATTTTTCAAATTGAACGTCATCTTTTTGGCGGTAGACGTTCTTGGTTCCCTCAACAAGATAATAGTTGTTGGAGTTAATGAGCTCTTTCAAATCATCTTCGCTCAACAAATCCAAGGTCGGATCGTCCTCACTCTTGGATTTTACCCATTTTCCGGTTTCATCTTTTTTGTATTCAAAGGTTTCGTCGCCAACTTTTTCAATGTAACTTTCTTCACCCGAAAGAACATCGGGAATGTGAATAACATTGCCGTCCATTTCCGCAACAAAGGAGATGGAGCCCAAAAGTGGAATGTCAGAAATGCTGACTTCCATTTGGAAATTTCTTTTTGCCATCAATTTCAAAGCGAATTTTTCAATGGGATGCATTGGTTTGTAGAAAATAGCAACCAAAGCAATGGCAATGCACAAAACCGTTGCAATCGAGGAAATTAAAGCGATTCTTAATTTTTTATTCTTTTTGATTTCTGTAATTATGTTTTTGGCTTTTTTATCCCCCGTACTATGGGTGATTTTTGTGTTTTTTTTCATTTTTCCTCCAAAGATAAGTCTAAGGATGTGTTTATTATAGCATAAACTTGAAAAAAATGCATTAGATTGCGAAAAAAGTCGAAAAGAGAAGAGAAAAGATTTTGATAAATTTGTTTTTTTTCTTGACAACTAAAGCATTTTGTATTATAATTTAGGAACACCAAGCAGGTGTAACTCAATGGCAGAGTGTCCGCTTCCCAAGCCGAATACGCGGGTTCGATTCCCGTCATCTGCTCCAAAAGAAAAAGGACTTCATAGAAGTCCTTTTTCTTTTGGAGCCTATACTGCACGAATCGAACCCCGCAAAGCCGTAGGCT
>JAFYRH010000196.1 GCA_017559555.1 Clostridia bacterium | reverse complement strand
GTTTTGCAACAAAATTCGTTTGACAGAGACTCTTTTCTATTGTATAATCATCGCGATAGAAAAAAACTGCGGCGGACTCCCTATGAGTCGGGCGCCCTTTTGCGTTTTTTGAATGAAAACGCAGGATTGTGAGGTTACAATGGCAGATATTTTTGATTTGTTTAAGCAAATTGCAAAAAAAGAAGAGGCTCCCACCACCCCCATCGCTTGGATCGTGGTAGGTCTTGGAAACCCCGGAAAGAAATATGTGAACACCCGTCACAACGCGGGCTTTTTGTGCATGGATTACATTGCGCAAAAGGAAAATATTCGCATCGACCGCTCCAAGTTCCATTCCCTTTGCGGTGAAGGGCAACTTGCAGGACAGCGCGTTCTCTTCCTTAAGCCTCAAACCTTTATGAACCATTCCGGCACCGCCGTGAAGGAAGCGATGGATTTTTACAAGATTGATCCCTCTCATCTTGTTGTCATCTCGGATGACATCGCGCAAAAGCCCGGCAAAATTCGCATTCGTCAAAAAGGAAGCTCGGGCGGTCAAAAAGGACTTGGCGATATCATTTATCAGCTCGGTCGCGACGACTTCCCTCGCATTCGCTTAGGTGTTGGAGAGAAGCCTCATCCCGATTATGACCTTGCCGACTGGGTGGTCTCGGAGTTCACCACCGACGAGCAAAAAGCACTCTTTGATTGCTTTGGTTGCGCACACGAAGGACTTCTCAAATTACTTGCCGGTGACATTGCCGCGGCACAACAAATTTGTAACTCTTATTCCCCCGAAGAAAAGAAAGCGTAAGGTATGAGCATTTTAACAAGTTGTATTCGCGAAGATCCCGAATACCGCCAGCTTTTACGCACCGTAGGCGAGAATTTTCGCGTAAATCCCCTGCCCATATTGGCAAGCGGAATGTGCGACGGCGCATCGGATGCCTTTCTCGTTTCCCTCATTGAGGACACCCAAAAGTTGCGTGGAAATACTCCGGCTCTTGTGGTTTGCCCCGAGGAAAAAGAGTGCGTAAAGCTTTGCGGCGTTCTGGAGCGCTGCGGACTGCGTGCGGCTTTTTATATGTCGCGCGACCTCACATTTTATAACATTACCGCCTCCCATGAGTATGAGCATGAGAGGCTTCGCGTGTTGTCGGGCATTCTTGGCGGCAATTTTGATGCCGTTATCACTACGCCCGATGCTATGCTCGGGTATACCATTCCCCCTCGCCTTTTGGAAGAAAACATGCTCTGCATTGATAACACCGAGCTGCTTGAGCCAAAGGCTTTAGCAAATCGCCTCATTGCCGCAGGATATGCGCGAGCCGATTTGGTAGACAGCCCCGGTCAGTTTGCTCTGCGTGGTGGCATTGTAGATGTTTATCCGCCCAACGGTCGTTTTCAAGATGCCGACGGTGGCATCAAAAACGGTGCAAATGCAATACGTATTGAGTTTTTTGGCGATGAAATTGACAGAATGGTTATTTTCGACCCCGAAACGCAACGCGCACTTGAAGAAATCGTTGAGGCAACCTTCCCCCCTGCAAGAGAACTTTTGGCGTCAGCAGATGCTCTGCAAGCGTTGAAGAAAGCCTTGTCTTCTCAACTCAAATCCAACAAAAGCGAGCAAGCTACAACCGAAATCCTCAAGGAAATTCGCGCGGTGGACGATGCCATTGCAAACGGCAGTGACGTGCACTTTTTGGATAAATACGTCACGCTTATTTATCCCGAAAAAGCATCACTTACCGATTATTTTGCATCCACGTCCCTCGTTTGCATCAAAAACACAAACGC
>JAFYRH010000195.1 GCA_017559555.1 Clostridia bacterium | reverse complement strand
TTGCTGTCCTTGCGATGCAAAGGCTCTGGCAGGCTTTCCGTTGAGCAGAATCTCAACATCATCCTTGTGAATGCCCCAAAGCGTGCTCCCCGCACCGATCTCGCGATCGTGGCGCGTGTTCAAGAGTTCGAGATATGCCGCCTCGGTCTTGGCAACGTCCTCGTATTCTTCAACGGGTTGCTTGGAAGAACCGAGATACACAAGCTCGGGTGTCTCGCGCTCGCCCGTCATCTCGCAAAAGAAGCGTTTAACGTGTTCCTCTGCCATTTTGATATAACGGTAACGGTAGCGCGCAATGATTGCCGCCTCGTGCGCAAGCTGGGAGGACCAAAGATCCACCGTGGCTTCAAAGGTTGCCCTATCGTCCTCTGCGGCTTTGATGAGCTGATTTCTCTGTTTTAGTATTTGATTGTAGCGTTGCAAGCTTTTGAGATACATAGGGTAAAGCTGTGAGAGCGCAATATCCAAAAAGTTACGTCTCTCACTCGGTCCCTCTTTTATGAGAGAAAGATGTTCGGGGCAAAAAAGCACCGTGCGGAAAGCTCCCACAATATCGGAGACCTTTGTCACCTTGTTTTTGTTGTGCTCGATGTGCTTGCGTCTGCCCGGCATCATACGGACCGTGATGTTCTGCCGACGAAGTGAGTCGCAAAAATCCATCGACACCTCACAACTATCGCTGCCAAAGCGAATCATTTCCTCATCGTGCGTGGTGCGAAAACTCTTTCCAAGCGAGGTAAAGTGAATCGCTTCCAAGAGATTGGTCTTTCCCTGTGCGTTTTCACCGCAAAGGATGTTCACACCGCTCTCGAACTCAATTTCTGCCGCTTCGATGTTGCGAAAATTGCGAATGGAGATTTTGTTACATTCCATTTATTTGTATTACTCTTTCATACGAACGGGCAGGAGCATGAAGAGGTCGGTGCACTCTTCATCTTCCTCCGCGGGTTCAATGTTGATGCTGGTAAGTGCCGAGGTCATAGAAATCTTTACCTTTTCGGCATCGCTTGCGCGAAGACTGTCAATGAGGAAGCGGTTGTTGAACGCGATCAGGATGCGATCGCCCTCTTGGTCGATTTCAATTTCATCATAGGTGCTACCAAGGGTAGAAACCGCAGAAACCTTAAGGATCCCTTCTTCAAACTCAAGTTTTACGTGCGAACGAACGCTGCCTGCAATCTTTTCTTCGGTAACGAGAGCCGCACGGTCGAGAGCCGCGATCATTCTCTCTCTGTCAACGGTTGCAAAAATGCGGTGTGTTTTGAGGATGATGCGATCGTAATCGATGTATTGCCCCTCAATGAGACGGGAGAAGAATACCATATCGCCAATGTTGAACACAATGTTCTTGCGGCTCATATAAATGCGAACGTCCTCGCGCTCGTCATCCTTGAGGAGCTTGAAGAGCTCGTTTACAGTCTTGGTAGGAATAATAAAGGAAAATTTGAGTGCGGAACCGTCTTCGTTCTTGTTCTCAATAGTTGCCTTGGTTGCACATCTTGCAAGCTTGTAGCTATCGCAGGATACGGTAAGGAGCTCGTCATCGCTAACCTTGAAATAGCAACCGTTGAGCACGGGGCGTTGGTCGTTGGATGCCATTGCAAACATCACCTTGGAGAGCATCTTTTTGAGCACCGATTGACCGATCACAAAACCGTCCTCGGTTACAAGACGAGGGATGGTCGGGTAGTCAGCCGCAGGGAGAGCCGTCATTTTGTGGTTGGACTTACCGCTGGAAATGCAAGCTTGCATATTTTCGCTAACGGTCAAGGTTACGGTTTCACCTTCCATTACGCGAATGGTTTGCACAAACTTTTGCGCGTTGATGATAGCAGCACCTGCTTCTTCAACCTCTGCTTCCATTTTAATACGCATACCCTTTTCAAGGTCAAAGGTAGTCATTACACAAGAGCCGTCAGCGTTGGCTTCAATCAAAATTCCTTCAGCCGCGGTGAGTGTGGACTTGCCGGATACGGCGCACATCAAGGGAGCCACTGCATCGCTTACGTTTTGGCGGTTGAATATAATCTTCATAACAAATTTCCTTTCTTGGTACCCTCTCGCTCTGTTTTTGCGCGAAACGCTATAACGAAAGAATGATATAAATAATAAATAGTAATATTAGTAGTGCCTGCGGAAACTGTGGAAAGGCACCTAAAAGAATAGATGTGGCGGCTTTTGCGGCTCTTTTTGTTACCACGTAGTGTGGAAAACAAATGGAAAAGAAGCACACGTTTTGGTGAAAAACGAGCCAAAAACATCTTTTTGACTTTCTTTTTTTGGTATTTAGCCCATTTGTGTTTTTGCATTTAGGCTGTGAGTGGAAAACTCTTGTGGAAAAGACGAAAAATGTCGAAAGAAAACTGCGTATTCGATCAGTTTTCCACTTTCCCCTCTTTTTGGTAATCCACACGAAAAAACGCGCCACGTAGAGGTAGAAACCGATGTAAAATAGGGATAAACTGTGTAAAATTTCTAATAAATCCACACCTTTTCCACAGCTGTTGAAAACCGTGTGGAAAACTCTATGTTCTATGTGGAAAATTAAAGATCTTTTTTGATGTCGTTAATATCGGCAATGATAGAAGCATCTTCCAAAATCTTGTTTTCTATCAAGCGGTGAGAAGAAATAATGGTGGAGTGGTCTTTTTCAAAAATCTTTGCAATACTCGGGAAGGACATTTCTGTAATTTCACGAATGAGGAAGATGGTGATATGGCGTGCAAGAGCGATTTCTTTGTTTCTCTTATTGCCTGTCAAAACCTCTTTCGAAATGCCGTATTTTTTGAATACCGCGTTAAAAATCTTATCAACGGTTACGCTAACCGGTTCGGCGCCGCCGAGAAGCTCGGAGATGCATTCTTGCGCCAACTCCATATTGATCTCCTTGCCGGAGAGGAAACTCAGGGCACCCAGCTTTTTGATAGCACCCTCGATTTGACGAATGTTAGAGCGCAGGTTTTCACCAAGGAAGGTAAGCACGTCATCGGGAATGGTGATGTTCACTTGTTCCGCCTTCTTTTTGATAATGGCGATACGCAACTCCAAATCCGGCGGCTCGATGTCGGCGAGCAGTCCCCACTCAAAACGGGAGGTCAATCTATCTTCAAGTGTTTTGATATCACGGGGAGGACGGTCGGAGGTCAGAATGATCTGCTTCTTTCCATCATACAACGCGTTAAACGTATGGAAGAATTCTTCCTGTGTAGAGGTTTTACCTGCGATAAATTGAATATCGTCAATGAGGAGCACGTCACAGTTACGGTACTTTTCGTGGAACTCCGCCATGGTCTTATTCGCCAGGCAAGCAATCATTTGGTTGGTAAAATCTTCACCGCGTGTGTAAATGATTTTGATGTTGGGATTGTTCTGCTTCATGCGGTTGATGGTTGCGTGCATCAAGTGCGTTTTACCAAGACCGCTGTTGCCGTAAATGAAGAGCGGATTGTAGGTAGAAAGAGAAGATTTTGTATCCGACTCATAATTGGCAGGTCTGTTTGCTACGGCATAACAAGCCGCGTGAGCAAACTTGTTTGTGCTACCTACAATAAAATTCTCAAAGGTGTATTCAAAATTGTAATCGCTGAGTGTGTTAAGAGGACTCTTGACCTCTTCTTTTTTAGGAGCGGGCTCAAGACCGATGATCTTGCTCTTAATGCTATCCCCTGCAGCCGCGGAGCCGGTAAAGGTGAGGGTCACTTTTACGTCAAAGCCCAACAGTTGACAGAATTTTTCTTCGATGGAAGCAAGATACTTGTTTTTGACAATGTTAAATTTGAATTCAGAGGGGATTCCAAGCGTGAGCGTGTACTCCGCAGGGGAGCCCGCATCGGTGGAAGGATCACTGAAAGAAACAACCGAAATTTCACCAAACCAGAGGTCAATAGAGGTCTCCGAAAGTTGAGAACGGAAGGATTCTTTCACCATGTTCCATATTTCTTTGATTTCTTCGATGTAATTTTGAGAAGGCATGAACATTCTCCTTTCAAAAAATGTGTGTCGTGCATATAATTATAAATATTATAACATAAATAATAATATTTTACAACGCCCGCGCGCGTATTTTTTATAAAATTTACAAATAATTTAAATTTAACAAATAAAATCCATTGTTGACAAACGCAATTTATGGGGGTATAATAGAAAAGAAAATAAAAAAGACGTTCTCGGAACGTCAAAAAGGAAAAGAATGCGATTACATTACGAAATTAAAGGGATGACCTGTGCGGCTTGCGTCAATCATGTGGAAAAAGCCGTTTGCAAGGTCATTAAAAAAGAGGACACCGCAAACGTTTCTCTTTTAACCAATTCTGTTTCTTTGATTGTGAGCGACGAAGAAAACGTAGAGGCTCTGCAAAGCCGCCTTGCCGCCTCTGTTAAGAGCGCAGGCTACGAGCTCGTCACACAAAAACAAGAAAACAAAAAAGAATCGAATAAAAATAGCGGAAGAATCATCGGTTTGATCCTCTCTTTATTCTTCACGCTTGGCGTGATGTATCTTTCGATGGGGTCGATGATCGGTCTTGAAGCTCCCGCGTTTTTGCGCGGTGCGGAGAATGCAGCCCTTATGTGCTTGGCACAGTTGATTTTGACCGTTCCCGTTCTTGTCATCAACCGTCGGTTTTTCATCAGTGGAGCGAGAGCACTTTGGAACCGCTCCCCTAACATGGATTCCCTCATTTGCGTGGGCGCAGGCGCGGCAATTCTTTACGGCTTGTTTGCGTTTTTGATGATTGTAACGGCAAAAGATGCACACACGGTGCACAAATATCTGCACGATCTCTATTTTGAGTCTGCCGCAATGATCCTCACACTTGTGTCGGTTGGCAAGCTTCTTGAGGAAAGAGCTAAGAATAAAACCGCCGATGCCATTCGTTCCCTTTCCACGCTTGCACCCGCTTTTGTAACGGTTGTGAGAGAGGAAAAAGAAACGCTCATACCGATTGAAGAATTACAAAAAGATGATATCTTCCTCATTCGCGCAGGAGAACGCATTCCTGCCGACGGCGTGGTGCTTTTGGGTAACGGAACGGTTGACGAATCTGCCCTTACGGGCGAGAGTATGCCCGTAGAAAAACACGAGGGAACAGACGTGCGCACGGCTTGCATATTGCTCTCCGGTGCCCTTACCGTGCGCGCAGAGCGCACAGGAGAGGATTCTTCCCTCTCTCGCATCATTCGCCTGCTTGAAGATGCCGCGTCCTCTCGGGCACCCATAGCGCGCGTAGCGGATAAAGTCAGCGCGATTTTTGTGCCCGTGGTAATGGCGATTTCCGCACTCACGCTTGCAGTTTGGCTCATCGCTACACAAAACGTGGAGCAGGCTCTCCGCTCCGCTATCTCCGTATTGGTCATTTCCTGCCCCTGCGCGCTTGGTCTTGCTACCCCCACGGCAATTACCGTAGGTGTTGGCAGAGCTGCCAAAAAAGGCGTTTTATTCCGCTCTGCAGAGGCACTCGAAAAACTTTGCTCCATTCAAACGGTCGTGTTTGATAAGACCGGAACCCTCACCGAGGGCAAGCCGGCACTCACCGACCTCTATGCATATAACATTACCCCCGAAGAACTTCTCCTTGCCACCGCATCGGTAGAACACCTTTCTTCGCACCCCTTGGCGGTTGCAATCTGCCAAGGAGCACAAAATTACGGTGTTTCGAATTTTGAAGCTGTTGAAGACTTTCAAACACTCACCGGTGTGGGTGCTGCCGGAACCGTAGGTGGCAAACGCCTGCGCGTTGGAAAACCCGATGCTTCCATCCTTGAAAAAATCCAAGAGATTGAAAATTCCCCGAAAACAAAAGAAAACACCGCTTTTTCGCTACACGTAGTGCAAAAAGATGGTGTTTATCAAATCAAAGAAGATATTCAAAATTTAGAAAACCAAGGCAAAACCGTTGTTCTTGTCACGCTTGATGACATCCCGATTGGTATATTGGCGCTTGCCGACCGCATTCGCGGGGATGCAAAAAAGACGGTTCAAAATCTCAAAAAAGAGGGACTTTGCACCGTGATGTTGACGGGTGACAACGAACGCACCGCCGCGGCAATATCCCACGAAGCAGGTCTTGATGAATACCGTGCAGGACTCCTCCCCGAGGATAAAGAAGGCATCGTAAAAGAACTTTCCGCCACTACTCCGTGTGCTATGGTGGGTGACGGCATCAACGATGCTCCCGCACT
>JAFYRH010000194.1 GCA_017559555.1 Clostridia bacterium | reverse complement strand
TATATCTCAAAGACAAGGGCATCGTGTTGCGCGCGCCGTCGGTGGTCGCCCTTGACCGTACTACGCAAGAAGTGATTGCATCGGGTACAACAGCCAAGCGTATGGTTGGCAAAACGCCGGGCAATATTTTGGCACTTCGTCCCTTAAAAGACGGTGTCATCACCGACTTACATACCACATCCCTGATGTTGCACGACTTTTTCGAGCGCATGGATATGACGTCTCTTTTCAACCGTCCCGTAGCACTTGTTTGCATTCCTTATGGAGTGACCGGTGTTGAACGCCGTGCCGTTGAGGATGCCACCTTTGAGGCGGGCGCCAAGAACGTAGGCTTGATCGATCAACCCATTGCGGCGGCAGTCGGTGCAGGCATTCAAATCTCCAAAGCGAGAGGTGCCATGGTTGTTGACCTTGGCGGCGGCGTTTCGGAGACGGCAATCATCAGTTTGGGCGGTGTGGTACAATCCAACTCCCTGCGTGTTGCAGGTAACGAATTGGATATCGCCATTGTCAATTACTTAAAGCAAACACGCAATATCCTCATTGGTGACATCACCGCTGAGGTGCTTAAAAAGCGCATCGGCTCGGCAATGCCCGATATCGACCGCAGCACTATGGAGGTTTGTGGCAGAGACCTGCGCACGGGTCTTGCCGTAACCATCGAGGTCAAGAGTGGAGAGATCCGCGAGGCTATCAAGGAGCCGCTTTCCGAAATCATTTCGATGGTCAAGATGACTCTTGAAGAAACACCTCCCGAGCTTTCTGCCGACATCTTCGATTTTGGCATTGTGCTGGTTGGCGGCGGATCGCTTCTCCCCGGCATCGACAAAGCCATCAGCGACCGCACGGGTATTCGTGTCATTACCGCAAAACGACCGATGGAATCGGTTTGCTTGGGACTTGGAAGAATGCTGCAAAGCGCAGGAGACTTCTCCGAGTTTGTCAAATATAAGGTTAAATAATTCTAACAGCAAGGGCGAGCTTGTCACCGCCCTTGTTTTTGTCAAGGAGACGAAAATGAATCAATATCAAAACACGTATTATCAAAATCAGCAAGAGGAACCCACACCGATTTTGTTGCCGCAAAAGCCGCCAAAGGCGCGTTTGCACACAAGTATTATCGGTTTTGCCATTGTGCTTGGACTTGTTCTAACCCTTTTTGCACAGCTGATTATTCTTGGCGTAGTGGAAGTGATGTATCCCGCGCTTACCGAAAACGATTGGTATATGTGGGTGTTTTCCACCGTTCCACTCTATTTGGTTGGCATGCCGGTGGCGTATCTATTGTTCCTGACCATCCCCAAGAGTGTGCCGCAAAAGCAAAAGCTCAACCCCTTTATGTGGATCGGTTTTCTCTTCCTTTGCTTTTTGCTCACTTACTTGACCAACTTTATCGGTCAATTTGTAACCGATTGGATCTACAATTTCTTTGGAATTGAAGTGCAAAACGATCTGGCGGAAATGACCTATATCACCCCGTTTGGCATCAATTTCTTATTTGTAGGTGTTCTGGCCCCTGTTTTTGAAGAGCTCTTTTACCGCAAGGCTATCATCGACCGTTTGCGCCGCTACGGAGATCTGCCCGCTATTTTGATTTCGGGTTTGATTTTTGGATTGGCACACGGTAACTTCAGCCAAGTTTTTTATGCTACAGCAATAGGTATGCTGTTCGGCTTTATTTACCTGAGAACCGGCAACGTCATTTACACCATATCCCTGCACATGGCATTCAATATGATCGGCGGGGTTTACTCTACCGAGTTGATGCGCCGCTTGGGAGATAGCCTCACACCTGCCGAGGGAGACACCGTTGGTATGATCATGGTTTTGGCATACAACGCGTTTATGATCCTCTCAGTTGTGGTTGGCTCTGTTTTCTTGATTGTAAACATTCGCCGCTTCTGCCGTTCTCTCCAAAAGGGAGAGTACACTCTTCGCTTTGATAAATGGATGAATGCACTTCTGATCAACCCCGGTATGTGGGCGTTTATTGCATGGACGGTGATTGTATTCGTCTCTAATCTGTTGGCATACTAACTGTTTTAAAAATTCTTGAAAGGAGGTGTCTGCATGAACAATCGCACTCATACCTTGCGCTATCTTGGCATTGTTACACTATTTTGCTTGATTTGTGTGATCTATCTCGGTCGATTGTTTTTTATTCAAATTTCGGGTCGCGAAAACGAATACAAGGCGGACATCACCACAAGGAAGTTACCGTGCAAGCGGTACGCGGAGAGATTTACGACCGCAACGGTGTCAAATTGGTTGCCAATCGGTATAGCTATGATCTTTCCTTTGCACATTCGCAATTTTATTCGCTCTCTCTGCAAGAAAGAAATACCGTTTGCCTCAGCGTTCAAAACGCGCTTGCCAAGCGCGGCGGTGAGGGGGTAAGAGAGCAAAAATTCTTCCCGTTTGACGGAACGTATCCCAATTACACCTACAACGCCGATACCTTGGACGGTGACTCGATTCGCGCATACTGCCTCAAAAGAGTTTTGAGTGATGTTGGTCTCAAAGCCGATGCGACCACTACAGAGTTGCGCGATTACTACACCGATACGTACGATCTTTTGCAACTGGATAACAACGGTTTCCGTCGTTTTAGCGATGCCGAGGTTGATACCTTGATTCGCTTGTATTACGATATCGATGCCGTGCGCTTCCGCTCTTCGGGCGAGTATGTTTTGTGCCAAGGTGTAGATATGTCCTTGATGACCTACATCAAGGAGCAAAACATCAAAGCGGTTAACTTTACCGTAAACGTTGCGCGTGAATATTGCTATCCCGGCTACGCGTCGCACATCATCGGCTTGGTAGGCCCCATCTATTCCGAAGAATGGGGATACTACAACGAGCTTGGCTACCAAATGAACGCCATTGTCGGTAAATCCGGTTGCGAGGCTGCGTTTGAAAACTACCTGCACGGAACCGACGGAAAAATTCGAATCAAAGAGGACAAAAATGGCAACGTGACCGAGGTTGAGGTCTTGACACAAGCCGTAGCAGGCAATGACGTTTACCTCACTATCGACATCAATTTGCAAATTGCCGCCGAGGACGGTCTTGCCGAAAACGTGGACTACGTTACCGCACAATCTCTTGGATTGGCAGAAAACGGTGCACTTTGTGAGGCAGGGGCGGCAGTTGCTATGAACCCCAACACCTTTGAGGTGCTTGCCATCGCATCCTATCCCACCTATGACCTGACAACCTACAACGCCGATTACAATGTGCTTTTGCAAGACCCTGCACGCCCCTTAACAAATCGTGCAATCGACGGCTTTTATGCTCCCGGTTCTACGCTCAAGCTTGGTATGGCGGCAATTGCGTTGCAGAATGGCGCGCTGACTCAATCCGAATACATCACCTGCACGGGCAGATATCATAACACAATCGGTTGCTCTACTTATGCCGATACCCACAGTTGGGGAAGCATTCGTGTTGTAGATGCCATTGCTTACTCTTGCAACAGCTTTTTCTGTGAGCTTGGCAATCGTCTCGGTATTCAAACAATGGAGAGAGATCTTGCAAAATTCGGTCTTGGAGAATCCACCGGCTTGGAGATTGGTGGCGGATCCGGCATTTTGGCAGGTCCTACCTACCGCGGTGAAATCCAAAGCTCCGAGCAATGGCAACCCGGCATGACTTGGGGCGCGGCAATCGGACAATCCGACCATCAGCTCTCGCCCATACAAATGGCTACCTACATTGCCACGCTTTGCAACGGCGGCACGCGATATACGGCGCACCTGCTCCACAGCGTTTACCGTTTTGGCAGTGACGAACCGAGCTTTGTTTTTGAGCAGAGCGAAGAAACTGTGCTCAGTCGCATCGAAATCGATCAAAGCGACCTCGATACCGTTTTTGCAGGTATGAAGAAGATGATTACCGAAACGAGCTTTACCAACCGTTGGATAGCCAATAACGGCGACATCCCCGTTACGGTTGGAGGAAAGACGGGTACAGCGCAAAGAGGGGGAGACAACCCCGACAACGCACTCTTCGTTGCCGCCGCGCCTTATAACAATCCCGATATTGTTATTTCGGTCGTTTTGGAAAACGGTGCACACGGTTACTATTCCGCTATCACCGCCGCAAGAATTTTAGAGGCGTATTACAAGTAATAAACAAAAAGCAGTCTCGTCATATTGGCGAGACTGCCTCTGTTTGAATATGGCGAAAAAGCAAGACGAAAACCAAAGTTCAACGTTAGTTTTTTGCACAAACGCCTTGCAATCGAAGGGAAAATGTGGTATAATACCATCACAAACAAGAATACGCACCATTAGCTCAGCTG
Source organism: Clostridia bacterium (assembly GCA_017559555.1). Classification (GTDB taxonomy): domain Bacteria; phylum Bacillota; class Clostridia; order Oscillospirales; family CAG-272; genus UMGS1865. Next base: position 314 of record JAFYRH010000194.1, on the reverse strand, counting down.
GATAGAGCACAAGCCTCCGACGCTTGGTGTCGACGGTTCGAATCCGCCATGGTGTGCCAAAGCACTTGCAAGAGCAGGTGCTTTTTTTGATGTGGTTTTTTATTCTTAGCACTTTGGACATATATCACCCAACAAACGCACTATATGTCATCCTGAGCTTGTCGAACTTTTGCGGGTTGAGCGTAAGCGAACAAGCAAAAGCGCAAGGCGCAAGCCGCCGCGGGATCTCGTTCAAAATTTCGGTGACTTTTGGTTGGGATGTTACATTTGTGAAAATAAGCCACCCAAACTCGTTAAGAGATCCCTTCGTCGCT
>JAFYRH010000193.1 GCA_017559555.1 Clostridia bacterium | reverse complement strand
GATGGCGTTTATCCCGATGGAGAGGAACTCATTTTTTATAAAAATCCTACTCTCGAATCTCCAATTTTGCAAACCAAAAGCCCTTTTGAGGGCGCAGAAAAACCCATTTGAGAACCTACGACAAAAAGTACGACATTGTTAAATAATAAACTTATACAAAACGACAAAAAGTGCTTGCAATTGCAAAGTGTTTGTGGTATAATGTATACTAAGGTTATTTTGTCAAAAAATACCAACATTCCGCATTTTTGTCGGAATAAAAATGACGGGAAACCGCACGGAGGTAGCGTGAAAGTTACGCGAGTAAAAAAGACAAATATTACCTCTTTCACGCGTAAAATTCCCTAAAAATGGGAGCCAACCCATTTTTGTCGCAAACGACACGGGAATTTCACCATTATTTAGTGCTGCCGCAAAGCGGCGAAATGGAGGTTTTAATGTCAAGAGAATCAATCAGAATGGTAAAACAAACCGAGCAAGAAGCCGAGCGTATCCTGCGCGAAGCGCAAGAAAAGGCTGCCCAAATGGTGGCTGATGCAGAGGCAAACGGTGCCGCTTTGTGTGAGGAAACCGAAGCGCAAACTATTGCCGCGGCAAAAGAGGTCATCGTGCAATTGCGCGAGCGTGCCGAAAATATGCGCGAACGGCTGGAAGGTGAAGCGAAAGAGGAAGCAGCGGAAATTGTCCGCCAAGCATCTCTGCGCAAAAGAAGTGCCGAAAAAATCGTTATCAGGGGGTTAGCATCTAAATGTCGATAAGTACAATGAAAAAGTTGACCGTCTTAGCTCACAGCTCCGACGCAGACGCCATTGTACGCAGGATGCTCCACCTCAAATGCGTTCAAATACAACGCTCCATGCCCGAGGCAGGGGAGCTTTCACTTGAACGAATTGAGAGCGATGGAAAACAAACCGAGATAAGGGAACGCATGGCACACATCGAGGCAGCAATGCCGAGATTGGCAAAGTATAGCACACGTCGTGGCGGCATCGGCCGTCGCGTACAGCGTCTTGACCGCGCGGCATTTGTTGCCGACGGCAGGGCAGAGCGTGCTTATCTTGCGGTCGAGCGTACGCTTGCGGTAAAATCTCGTATGGATGAGATCGTTGCCGAGCAAACACGCAACGAAGCCGCTATGCAATCCCTTCTCCCGTGGTTGAATTACGATGCTCCCTTAAACGAGGTGAGCTCGGCGCACACGGCTATGCAGCTGGGTAGCTGTTTGGTCAAACTTTATAATTACGAAGCCTTAGAGGCGGCAGGCGCATATGTTGAAGACGTCTCAGATGACGGTAAAACGCAGTATTTTAGCGTCACCTATCACAAAGAGGATGAAGAAGCCGTTACGGCGGCACTCGATAAGTGCGCTTTCCTCAAGGTGAACTTTTCCGATATCTCTACCACAGCCCAAGCGGCTTATGACGAATTGGAAAGATGCCAATCCGCACTTGCGGAAGAAAACTCCGCTCTTATTGAGACTTTAATGGATCTTTCCGAGTCTTTGGACGATATCGAAGTCCTTTATGACGTTGAAGGAACCAACCTCAATATTTGTTTGCAAAAGCAAAAGCTTTATCAAACACAAAACTGCATCGTTTTGGCAGGATGGTTGCCTGCGGCGGCTGAAGAAAGGGTTCTTGGCGGACTTTCCGCATTCGAATGCGCATGCGAAATTTCCGAACCCGAAGAGGGGGATGAGGTTCCCGTATTGCTTCGCAACAATCCCTTCTCTGGAACATTCGAGTGGGTTATTGAAATGTATTCCTATCCCAAATACGGTGGATTTGACCCCACACTCATTATGAGTATCTTCTATTTCCTTATTTTCGGCTTAATGTTTGCCGACGTAGGATATGGACTGCTCTTGGTTTTGGCTTGCTTTGGCGGTGTCAAGCTGCTCAATCCCAAAGAGGGACTCAAGAGAATGATGCTGATGTTTGGCTATTGCGGAATATCGTGTATGATTATGGGCGTTCTGTTTGGCGGATGGTTTGGTGACCTTCCCGTTGCCATCATGAACAATTTCTTCCCACAGTTTGGTGGACAAGCTCAAAATACAGCCGTAGGACACTTCTTTAACAACGGCGTATTCTTCAATCCTGTTAGTTCCTCTATTCCGTTCCTGTTTGTAGCACTTGGAATGGGTGAGGTTCACTTGGTAGCCGGTATGGCGGTGAACATGGTACTGACTTGGAAGAGCGGTAAGCGAATCCAAGCACTTTGCGAAAACATACCTTATTGGGTTATGTTCGCGGGTGTGGATTTGATGGCACCTTTGGCGGCGGCAGGAATGATATCCTCCGACCCCTTGGCACCGCAAACGCAGGCTCTGCTCGAAAATCTTTCGGGTATCGGTATGTATGTTATGTTTGTGGGCATTGCCATGATCCTGTTCTTAAAGGGAATAGGAGAAAAGACAGTCTTTGCTTGGCTCATTAAGGGCTTGGGCGGTCTTTATTCGCTCATCAGCTTTGCATCCGACCTGCTTTCTTACTCTCGTATTTTGGCACTCGGACTTGTAGCAAGCGTTATTGCGCAGGTTATCAATATGCTCACAAGCTTGGGCGCATCGGGTCCCGTCGGATTCATTTTTATGGTCATCGTTATGATCTTGGGTCACGGACTCAATCTCGCCATCAATTTACTTGGCACTTTCGTGCACGCGGCACGTTTGCAATATATCGAGTTTTTCGGTAAATTCTACGAGGATGGCGGCGAGGCATTCAAGCCTGCTCTTCCGGCAGAAGAATATTCGGAAGACACCTCATTCGTGCTCAATGAAACCAATAACTAAAAAAGAAAAAGGAGATTTGAAAAATGCAAGTTATTTTCGACATCATTAAAAACACTTTCACAGGTAACAACCTGGCTATTTTGGGCGCTGCAATCGCAGTTCTTCTTCCCGGTTTCGGTTCCGCAAGAGCGGTAAACTCCGTTGCAAGAGCAACCGCAGGTCTTATTTGCGAAGAACCTCAAAAGTACGGTAAATCCATGCTTCTCCAAGCGCTCCCCATGACCCAAGGTATCTACGGTATGGTTATCGCGTTCCTTATCATCATCTTCAGCGGCATCACCGCAGGCGAAGTTTTGACCATTGAACAAGGCTTCTACTATGTATTCGCATCTCTGCCCATCGCTCTCGGTGGTTGGTATTCTGCAATTCGTCAAGGCGAAGTTGCAGTAGCAGGTATCTCTGTTCTCGCAAAGCAACCCGACGCTGTTGGTAAGGCAGTTATTTCCGCATCCTTCGTTGAGCTTTACGCAATTCTTGCTCTGCTTATCTCCATCCTGCTCGTTCTCTAATTCTGTTGATACGCGAAAACAAAAAGGAAGGAGGCCGCAATGGCAATTAACGGACTGAATAAAATTACCGATAAGATCCTCTCCGAAGCGCAAGCAAAAGCCGATAAGATTTTGGCAGATGCACAGGCGGAGTGCGACCGTATCAATGCCGAATATGCCGAGCGTGCCGAAAAGATCCGTTCCGAAATTTCCGGTGAAGCAGAAAAGGGAGGAATGGAATACGTAGCTCGCATCCGTAGTACGGCGGCAACAAACAAGCGCAATTTGCTCCTGCAAACAAAAAGTGACCTCATCGATGGCGTTTTTGCAGGTGTTTTAGAGCAAACGCGCAATTTGGAACTTCAAAAATATAACGAGATTCTCATTGGACTTCTCTCGGCGGCACTTCTCGAGCAAATCGAATCTGAGGAGACAAGCCGTAACCTTTACGGTGAGGAAGATGCACTTGCTCCCGAGGTTTATGAAGTCGTTTTCAATCAGCGCGACCGCGACCGTTCCGGTAAGGCGGTAATCGAAGGCGTACAAAAGCATCTGACAGGTAAAGTATCGGCAGAAAAGCTTGCTCGCCTTTCCCTTGCAACACAAACCGCTAACATTGACGGTGGACTCGTTTTGCGCTGTGGCAACGTCGAATCCAACTGTTCTCTCGCTATTTTGTTCGCACAGCTGCGTGAGGGCCTCGAGTCTGAGGTGGCACGCACACTGTTCGACGCAAGAGCATAACACAAAGGAGTGCGCAAGTCATGGCTGACTATTTATTTGGCAGTGCCAATATACGCACACTGGAAAACGCAATCATCGGGCGCGAGCGCATCGAGAGATTGCTGAATACCAAAACCACAAGTGAAGCATGGGAGCTTCTTTCCGATTGGGGCGTTAACATTGTTCGCAATAGCGACGGCAACCCCATGCGTGAGGAAACACTTTTGGGCATTCTCAAGGGCGCATATGCGCGCTTGATAGAACTTGCCCCCGATTCCGATGCACTTCGTTTGTGGCTCTATCCCTACGATTGCAACAACCTCAAAGCGGCGCAAAAAGCTTTTGTGCGCGGTATTGATCCCACTTCTATGCTTTTCGATTTTGGCACAGTTCCTGCCACAAATATCGTGAAAATGGTAGAAGCGGGCAACTATGAGGGACTGCCCACCGCTATGTGCAAAGCCGCACAAGAGGCGATGGATGAATATTCCAAAACGAAAAATCCGCAAGTGATCGACTTGATTGTTGATAAAGCTTGCTGGGCAGATATGCTCACAGCCGCAAAGACTTCGGGTGAAGGTTTCGTCATTCGTTTGGTGCAAACCAAAATCGATTTGCTCAACACAATGATTGCTCTCCGCATTCTTCGTATGAAGAGTGGGGAAGTCGGCAAGGTCCTTTTTGCCGAGGCATTCCTTGAGGGCGGAAAGCTCACACGTGAGCGCATGATCGATGCTATGGCAAACGGTGAGGATGCTCTCCTGGCTCTCGTTCGCTATTCGGAATATTCCGCATTTGCCGAAAAGTTCCTTATGAGCGACGGTGCTTTGAGCACTGCCGAAAAGCTTGCCGATAACTATTGGATGTCTCTCATTTTGGAGAACAAATTTGTTCCCGCGGGACTTGAGGTTATGATAGCATTCTTGGCGGCACACGAGTACGAAGTAAAAAATCTCCGTATTGTGCTTTCCGGTAAGGAAGCAGGCATTGCCGTCGCAACGATTCGCGAAAGGATTCGTGATAGCTATGTATAAAATCGGAATTATCGGAGACCGTGACACGGTGCTTGGCTTTATGGCTCTCGGCTTTGTGGTTGAGGACGTAAAAAGCACCGAAGAAGCGGCAAAAAAGCTGCACGCAATGGCAAAGAGCGGTGCGTACGCTACCATCTTTATCACCGAAAATTACGCGATGCAGATTGAAGAAGAAATGAATCGATATAAAGATATGCCACTGCCTGCAGTCATTTCTCTGCCGGGGCAGGGCGGCTCTACCGGCTATGGAATGAACAATATCCGTTCTGCCGTAGAGCGTGCGGTAGGTGCTGATATTCTGTTCAAGGAATAAGCCTTAACTGACAAAGTAAGAAAGGTTCATCATCAAAATGGTAGAAGGAAAAATTCTAAAAGTCTCGGGACCTCTTGTGGTTGCCGAGGGTATGAGAAATGCAAATATGTTCGACGTTGTGCGTGTAGGTTCCAACAACCTCATCGGTGAAATCATCGAAATGCACGGCGACCGCGCATCCATTCAGGTATACGAAGAGACCGCAGGTATCGGCCGCGGTGATAAGGTTGTTTCCACGGGAGCACCTTTGTCGGTTGAGCTCGGCCCCGGTCTTCTCTCCAATATCTACGACGGTATCCAACGTCCCTTGGAGCAAATCCGCCTCAAGTTCGGTTCCAATCTGCAACGTGGCATTGATGTGCCTGCACTTGATAGAAACCGCGTATGGCGCTTTGTTCCTGCCGTTAAATTCGGTGATAAGGTAGGCCCCGGTGATATTTACGGTACCGTTCAAGAAAACGAAGTTATCCTGCACAAGATTATGGTTCCGCCCAAGACACACGGAACAATCGTTGAAATGCGTGAGGGTGACTTTAAGGTTACCGACCGCATCGGTAAAATCAAATACGAGGATGGCACTATCGAGAACATCACACTCATTCAAAAGTGGCCTGTTCGTGTAGCGCGTCCTTATAAAGAGAAGCTGCCTCCCGTTGACCCCATGATTACAGGTCAACGTGTTATCGACGCGCTTTTCCCCATTGCAAAGGGCGGTACAGCTTGCGTTCCCGGTCCTTTCGGTTCGGGTAAAACCGTTGTTCAGCACCAGCTTGCAAAGTGGAGCGACGTTGATTTGGTAGTTTATATCGGTTGCGGAGAACGCGGAAACGAAATGACCGACGTTCTGCGTGAGTTCCCCGAACTCACCGACCCCAAAACCGGACGTTCCCTTATGGAGCGTACCATTCTGATTGCAAACACATCCGATATGCCGGTTGCCGCACGTGAGGCATCGGTTTATACGGGTATTACCATAGCCGAGTACTTCCGCGATATGGGTTACTCCGTAGCCGTTATCGCAGACTCCACATCCCGTTGGGCAGAAGCGCTCCGCGAAATGTCGGGTCGTCTTGAAGAAATGCCCGGTGAAGAAGGCTATCCCGCATACCTCACCTCTCGTTTGGCACAGTTCTACGAGAGAGCAGGCAAGGTGGTATGTCTCGGTGCCGATGGCCGTCAAGGCGCGCTTTCCGCTATCGGTGCAGTATCTCCGCAAGGCGGTGATATCTCCGAACCCGTAACGCAAGCAACCTTGCGTATCGTTAAGGTTTTCTGGGGACTTGATGCATCCTTGGCATATCGCCGTCACTTCCCGGCAATCAACTGGCTCAATTCCTACTCGCTTTACCGTGACCGTTTGTCGGGCTGGTTCGCAGGAAACGTATCCAAAGCGTGGATGGATTATACCGCAAGATGCCTCAAGACCTTGCAGATTGAAGCAGACTTGCAAGAAATCGTTAAACTTGTCGGTATGGATGCTCTGTCTCCCTCTGACCGACTCACCCTCGACGTTGCACAGTCCATCAGAGAGGACTTCCTGCAACAAAATGCATTCCTTGATATCGATTCTTACACACCTCTCGATAAGCAATGCGGTATGCTTGAAATGATCTTTACTTATGAGGATCGCGCACGCAAAGCAATCGAAGCAGGTGCTGACATCGAGGATATCTGTTCTTTGCCCGTTCACGAAAGAATCGCACGTGCAAAAACAGTTGAAAACGATAACTATCAAAACGAATTCAAGGCTATCAAAGCCGAAATCGCCGCACAGATGGATAAGCTGATTGCAGGCGTAGATGCTGAGTAAAGGAGGGCAGGGCAATGATCAGAGAATATAGAACCATCGAAGAAGTTGCAGGTCCTCTTATGCTTGTTAAGCAAGTTGAAGGCGTTAAGTATGATGAACTTGGCGAAATCGAGCTCCCGAACGGTGAAGTTCGTCGCTGTCGCGTACTTGAAGTAAACGGCAGAAACGTACTCGTTCAGTTGTTCGAGTCTGCCGCAGGCATCAACTTGGCAGATAGTAAGGTTCGTTTCACAGGACACGGTGTAGAGCTTCCCGTATCGCAAAATATGCTCGGCCGCGTATTCAACGGCATGGGCGAAGCGATCGATGGCGGTGCACGCCTCATTCCCGAAAAAAATTTGGATATCAACGGCACGCCTATCAATCCTGCCGCGCGTTACTATCCCTCCGAGTTTATTCAAACCGGTGTTTCTACCATTGATGGACTCAACACCCTCGTTCGTGGACAAAAGCTGCCCATTTTCTCGGGTTCCGGTCTGCCGCACGCAAATCTTGCGGCACAAATCGCCCGTCAGGCAAAGGTTCGCAATGCCGATGATAAATTTGCAGTTGTTTTCGCAGCTGTAGGTATTACCTTTGAAGAAGCAGACTTCTTCATTTCCGACTTTAAAAAGACCGGTGCAATTGACCGTACCGTACTCTTTATCAACCTCGCATCCGACCCTGCAATTGAGCGTATCTCCACGCCCCGTATGGCATTGACTGCCGCAGAGTATCTTGCATTCGAGTGTGATATGCACGTTTTGGTTATCATCACCGATATCACCAACTATGCCGAGGCACTTCGTGAGGTTTCTGCCGCACGTAAAGAGGTTCCCGGACGTCGTGGTTATCCCGGTTACCTTTACACTGACTTGGCAACTTTGTATGAGCGCGCAGGCCGTAAAATGGGTTCCGAGGGCTCCATCACCATGATCCCGATCTTGACGATGCCAGAGGATGATAAAACACACCCCATTCCCGACTTGACCGGTTATATCACCGAGGGACAAATCATTCTCTCCCGTGAAATGTACCGCAAGGGCTATATGCCTCCCGTTGACGTTCTGCCGTCTCTCTCTCGTCTGAAGGATAAGGGGATCGGTGAAGGCAAGACTCGCGAGGATCACTCCGCAACGCTCAACCAGCTCTTTGCCGCATATGCACGCGGTAAGGAAGCAAAGGAGTTGATGGTTGTTTTGGGTGAGGCTGCACTCTCTCCCATCGACCGTCTCTATGCACAGTTTGCTGATGAATTTGAGGCAAGATATATCAACCAAGGCTTTGAAGAAAACCGTTCCATCGAAGAGACATTGGATCTCGGTTGGGAACTGCTCTCCATTTTGCCTAAGAGCGAAATGAAGCGTATTAAGCCCGAAATGATTGAGAAATACTGGCCGAAGAAGGCATAATAGCAAGGTCAATTCTTACGGAAAGAGAGGTGACAGACGAAAATGGCCGAATTGAGAGTCAATCCCACACGTATGGAAATGAAGCGTATTCAAACACGCTATCAAACCGCACGCAAGGGACATAAGCTGCTCAAGGATAAGCGCGACGAACTGATGAAACAGTTTTTGGACGTTGTACGCGAGGATAAGGCTCTGCGCGAACGCGTAGAAGAAGCTCTCGGCAAGGTTTACCAATCCTTCACGGTTGCCAGCGCTGTCAGTAGCCCCAAAATGTTGGAGGAAGCCCTCATCTGTCCCAAAAAGGAGGGCGAGCTCTCCGTCGAATATAAAAATATGATGAGCGTCACGGTTCCCGTATTCCATCTGCGAGTACACGCAGAGGGGGGAAGCGATAGCTATAACTACGGTATGGCATTTACGTCCGGTGAATTGGATTCTTCCTTGCGAGAACTCAATAGCATTCTCGAGGACTTGATCCGCTTAGCTGAGCTTGAAAAAACAGCACAGCTCCTCGCTGAGGAAATCGAACGTACCCGCCGCCGTGTTAACGCACTTGAATATATCCTTATGCCGCAGTATCTTGCAACCATCAAGACCATTAAAATGAAGCTTGATGAAAATGAACGCGGTAACACGACCCGACTGATGAAGGTTAAGGATATGATGCTCCAAGCACAGCTTTCGCAAAAACGCGATAGCGACGACGAAGAAGAAAACGCATAAAAAATGAAAAAAGGTCGAATTCCCACACGGTGTTCGACCTTTTTTCTGCAAATTTGCTTTTTCTATTTACAAATTTGGTAGGATATGTTATAATAAAAGCAGAATAAAAAACACCAAAAAAGAGAGACGTTTATGATTAAAATCACATCACTTAACAAGGTCTATCACTCCAAAAGGCATAAAAAATGCTATGCACTCAATAATGTCAACCTAACCCTGCCCGATGCAGGGCTTGTTTTCGTTCTCGGCAAAAGCGGTAGCGGCAAGTCCACACTGCTCAATCTTATCGGTGGTTTGGATAAAATCACAAGCGGAACCATCGAGGTCGACGGCAATGATATTTCCCACCTCAGTGAGAGAAAAATGTGTAATTACCGCAATTCTCACCTTGGATTTATTTTTCAAGACTATCATCTGATAGAGGAATTGACGGTTTATGATAACATTTTCCTCTCCTTGAATTTGCGTCACATGCGAGATAAGCACCGTGTAAGCAGAGCGCTTGCAAGGGTAGGCCTTGCAGGATACGAAAATCGCTATCCTTCCGAGCTTAGCGGCGGCGAACGTCAACGTGTTGCCATTGCACGTGCAATCGTAAAGGAACCGCGCATTATTCTTGCGGATGAGCCAACCGGTAACTTAGATACGCAAACGGCAACCTCTATCATCGAGCTTTTACACGAGCTTTCCAGCGAGCATCTTATTTTAATTGTTTCGCATAACATACGCGAGGCACGCACGTATGCCGATCGCATTATTGAGCTTGCAAACGGTAGAGTGGTTGACGATTATACCCGTGATCTAGGTGCTGTTGGAGGTGTCAAGCTTTCGGGCGGTGTATTGGTTTACCCGGAGGGGAGAGAATTGAGCGACAATGATATTGCTCTCATCAACGCCAACGGCACACGTCAAATTGTAAAAAGCAAAAGTCAATTTGTGCAAACAAGGGAAGAAAACCATGAATCGACTCTTATTGAAATTGTAAAAGAAAAACTCAGCTTTTTCAAAAAAATGCGTTTGAGCCGCAAATTTCTTAAGCGCAAAACTGTAGCCATTGCCTTATCAAGCTTTATGGTGGCAGTTATTATGGTGATTATGGCATTGGCACAAACCATCATCGGCTTTGATTCCGGAGCTACCATTTCCAAGGAGCTGGCAAAAAGCAATCAAACCGATATGCTCTTAATCAAGTCGCTTACCGAAGAAATGCGAGAAGCTTTGGGTCGACCCTACAACGTAGAAGTGGAAGAAGGAGATATACAAGCCCTTTACGATGCAGGTTACCAAGGCAATATTTATCCCGTGTTAAGCTATTCGCTTCCCATTCGTGCAAGAGGTTTGCATTGGGGGTTGGGAAATCACTTTTTTACAAGTGGTTTGTATATTACCGAAACCTTTGGTACATTGATTGTAGACGATGCTTTTTTAGAGGATAAATTCGGCACAGTCACATATGCGGCAAAATTGGAGAAATTTATGCCTTATGGCATTACCATTACCGACTATATTGCCGATGCAATTTTGGTATCTTCCTCTAAATACAAGAACCATACCTATGAGGATCTGTTAGGCAAATACTACTATCAAGGAACCTCATATATGCCGTATTGTTATATCAATGCCATTATCGACACCAATTACGAGGAGCGTTATAGTGACCTTTTGACCAAAATTAGTGGCAAAACAAGCATAAAAAAAGCAGATCTTTACGAAATTGAAGATTTCCACAAACTTTCAAACGAGATATATGCATCTTTGGGATATTGTTATACTACAAATCCCAATTTCGAAGAAGATCTGAAAAACACATATATGTTATTCTATACACCCCACTATCGCCTCAACTTCAACGGTGTTATGGATTTTATCGAATCTTCAAATCCGGTTATCTATCCGGCAGCATTTTATACCGATCTTACAGAGTTTCAATCGTCGCTTTATAATTCTTTTTTCTACACGCAAGCTCTGCCCACTATTCCAAAGGGAGCAAAGTATATTCGCGTAGCATTCAATAACAAGCTCGAAAACTATCAAACTAGCAATCCCGAGGTTGCACAAATGGAATGTGCGCTTTTGCGTTTTGATGACGATGAGCCCATTTCCGCGGAATTGATGAATTTCCAAAAGCCGGAGAGTGGATCCAAGCAGGGAATCGGACTTGACCCGCTCGACGGTTCTATTGTCAGCACGGGTACGAGTGGAGCGGGAGGATCTTGGGTTTCGGATTATATCGAGATTCCGGACGGCGCAACCATTACCGAGTTTGCCGCTATTGCAGTGCGAAAGTATGCTTATTACGCGTTCTATGATGAAAATATGAATTGTATCACTACCAAATGGGCGTTTGGTGACGAAATTCCGGATGACTGTATTATAATGACCTATGCTAAGTACAACGAAATCTTTGGAACCAACTATACCGTAAATGATATTGATGCATTCCTTCCTCACAAGGTCACTCTTACGCACTACGGCTATGAGGATGAAGGACATCAATCCCCCCTGTTCCAAAAAGAAGTAACGATTATCGGTTTGAGCTCGAGCTCTTCTAATATGGGCACCTTTTTTGCCGCTCAAAACGTTTACGACCTCTTCTATAAAGATGCGATTCGAGAGATCGCCCTTTATATGAATGGCGCCGACGGTATTGGAAACACAATGAGCATTATGCAAAAATTGAATTATGAGCCACAAAGCTTTATGATTGAAGGCATTCATACAATGACCAAGGCAGTAGATGTATTCATTCCTATTTTTGAACTGATCGCGATCGTTCTTTGTGTAGGCGTTGTTTTCATCCTGATCAATTTCTCTACTCGTATGATCAAGGATAAAATGCACGAAATCGGTATTCTCAAAGCATTGGGTACACAAAACGGAACCATTGCAACCGTGTTTGGTTTGCAAATTGTTTTGATTGCCGTTTTCACGTGTGTTCTTTCCTCTGTAGGGTATTACTACTTTATTGATCTTGCCAACGACATATTGATCGACTCCCTTAAAAACTTGACCGAACGAGTTGTATTGGATCTTGATTTTTTGACTTTCCAAAAGGGAATTGTACGTGATAACTGCATACTTGTTTGTGTTTTGGCTTTAATTGCTCTCGTGGCACCTATGCTTAGAATCAAAGTTATCAAACCCGTTAAAATTATCAAAACAAAAGACTAAATTTAGAGAGGTCGAAGCTCCTTTGTGTGCTTCGACCTTTTTTCTATTCTAAACAATTGCTTTACCCACGCAACGTCTTCCTTTTCCACCGCGCGTGTCAGGCGCAAAAGGAGAACATATAGCAAAATAACTGCCAAAATGTGCAGGATAATAGAAAGCGCGGCTGATTGCGGATGCCAAGTGCATTGTTCCAACAAAAAACGCACCGCAACTGTAGAAAGAACAATGCAAAACAAGGGCTTGTAAACCCATTTACAAAGTCGAACGGGGGTTTTGCTGATCATCAAAAGGTGCGTAATACTGCAAACCGTGTTAAAAAGCTCCGAGATATAAATGGTAATGATGTATCCAAAAATGCCAAACCGCGGCACCAAAAGAAGGACAAGCAAAAGGGAAATCGCGGCATCGGCAATGTTGATCTTCATAGAATGTAATTGTTCGCCAAGTCCTTTCATCATCGCATCGGTTGCGGTATCAAGATACATAATGGGAATGAGCGGTGCCAAAATGTGAATATAATATCCCGCATCGGAGTTGGGATAGAGCGCCGCACCAATCTCACCGGAAAAGCAGATCAGCACACCTGCCACGCCAAGCGAAAACAGAAGCGAGAGCGACCACACACGAGAAATCATATAGTGAATGTGCCGACGTCTGTCGTGCACCTCTGCCTCGGCGAGCTCGGGAACAAGGAGCCCCGAAAAAGAATACATCAGAGCGGCAGGATAGAGGATGACGGGGAGCGCCATGCTTTGAATGGTTCCGTATGCCACGAGTGCCGCGGCGTGTGAGGCTCCGCTTTGCCGAAGTCCTTCGGGAATCAGAATATGTTGAAGTGTCAAAAGCCCCGAACGAATATAGGTTGTCGCCGCAATGGGGAGTGTGATGGAAAGCAGTCTTTTTCCGTCTCCCGAGTGATGTAAAAATGCTTTGCCAAGATGGTTTCGCGTATCAATTTGATATAAGAGCCATTCCAAAAGAAAGGAAAACACTTCTGCCGCAGCACCGCCAAGCACAAGAATGCGGCAAGCACTTTCCACATCCTTGGCGAAATGGAATGCCAAAAGATACAACGTGACCCCAATTTTGATGGCTTGTTCAAACACCTGCACAGTGGCATTCTTCCAAGGACGGCGCATTGCCGAAAAATATCCGCCCCACGCGGAGGAGAGGGCAATCAAGGGGAGCGTGATTGCCAACAATCGCAACGAAGAGATCGTCCGTGCATCCTTCAACCAATAAAGACCGATTGGTTTTGCAAGTGAAAAGAGCAAAACCGAGGAAAGTGTTCCAAAAAAGAGGGCATATGCCGTTGCACGCCGCAGGATTCCACCCACGCGCGCACGGTTTCCACTTTCCATTGCTTCCACCGTCATTCGCGTAACTCCTAAATGAATGCCTGAGGTTGCCAAGGTCAAGGCAAAGCCGTAGACACCCGAAAGAATAGAGAATAACCCCATCGCTTCCGCGCCCACGCGCCCGGATACAACGACCTGAAAAGTCACTCCAACGGTGCGCATAAAGAGTGATGCCACAGTCAACAGCATCGCATTCCAAAATATTTCCTTTGCCCGTGTTCGCATAATTCACCTCACGTAACGTACTTGTCTTATTCTATGAAAAAACAAGCGAAAATAGAGCAAAAAAAGAATGATATTTTCCACAGAAGTGGGAAATATCATTCTTTTTTCTCTAAATCAAGTTCTGCTTTGTGTTTTCTGCCAACGTGGCGGCTTTGCTCCATAATGGAGCCGCGCACAATGGTGTCCGAGCCGAATCGATGACGCAAACCGTCAATGAGTCGGTCAAGCTCTTGTTCGCGTTCGCGCTTGGGGTCCGGGAACATCGAAAGCTGTGCCGCATCCTCTCGTGTCAGTTGCGAGAGGGAAACACCAAGCAAGCGCAGGGGCATTTTTCTATCCCAAAGGTCATCAAACAGACGGCAAGCCACCTCGTAAATTTCGGAGGTGATGTCTGTTGCGTGCGAGAGATGTTGCTGATGCGAGCGATCGCGAAAGGCGGTGTCGCGAATGGTAACCGATACGCAGGTGGCTCTTTGTCCATCGTTTCGCATACGCGAGGCGCAACTGTCGGCAAGGGAGAGGAGAATCGGGTAAGCCTCCTCGGCAGTTGTCAAATCGGTGGCAAGCGTTGTAGAATTGCCATATCCCTTGGCTTCCTCCGATTCGGCAAGTACGGGGGAGGTATCAATGCCATTTGCAAAACGGTGCAAGTGCTCACCCATTTTCACACCAAATACCGTGCGCAGATCTGCGACGTCGATTGCGGCAAGCTCACCAATGGTGCGAATGTGCATTCCTTGAAGTCTTTCTGCCGCAGAGCGACCAAGAGAAAAGAGCGCATCTACCGGCAGCGGCCACATCTTTGAGGGGATTTCCTCCTCAAAAAGCGTGTGGATCTTATCGGGTTTTTCAAAATCACTCGCCATTTTGGCAAGCAACTTGTTGGAGCCGATACCCACGTTTACGGTAAAGCCGAGCGTGTCGCGAATCTCGTTTTTAATGGTTTTGGCAATTTCGATTGGGTCGGGGTAAAGTCTTGCGGTTCCGCTCATATCAAGAAAGCACTCGTCAATCGAATAGACCTCTACCACGGGCGCATATTTGCGGCAAACATCCATAAAAGCGCGAGAGCATTGCTCATAAAGTGCAAAATCCGGCTTTGCAATATAGAGGTGAGGGCATTTTCGCAGAGCCATTGCAATCGGTTCACCCGTTTTAATGCCGTATTGTTTGGTGGGAATGGACTTTGCCAAAATAACACCGCGACGGCTTTCTCTGTCTCCACCAATGGCGGATGGGATAAGACGAATATCACTCTCACCGTTTTTTACGCGCCTTGTAGCTTCCCAAGAAAGAAAGGCGCTATTAACGTCGATGTGAAAAACCAAACGTGCCATAGCGCCTCCTTAAAAATTTATTTTGGTAATAGAATAGGGTCGTGATCCAAGGTGTCAAGAATGATTTCTCTCTCAGAGAAGGGGATTTTTTCGCGCCCGATGAGCTGATACTCCTCGTGACCTTTTCCGGCAAGAACAAGAATGTCATCCTTTGTAAGCATCGAAATCGCACAACGGATAGCATCGCTTCTGTCGGGAATTTTGATATAAGCCTTGCGATTGTCGCCAAATGCGGCGGCAATTTCGTCAATAATTTGCATCGGTTCCTCGGTGCCGGGGTTATCCGACGTAAGAATTGAGAGGTCGGCAAGCTCCCTGGCAACCTCGCCAAGTTCACGACGGCGTACTTGTGTTCGCTCACCAACCGAGCCAAAGAGGCAAATAAGGCGAGAGGGATGGTACACGCGCAAAGAGGTCAACAAGTGACGCAAGCTTTCGCCGTTGTGTGCGTAATCAATAACGCAAAGAGCACCGTTTGGCAAAGAAATACACTCGGCTCTGCCTCGAATAGAGAGCTTTTCAAGAGATTCCACCGCCAAAGCGAGAGGAACCTGAAAAACACCGTGCGCTATGGCAACTGCCAAGAGCGCATTGTAAACGTTGTGATCACCCAAAAGGCGCAAGCGGCATTCCATTTCTTTGTCCTCGGCAATGAGGCGGAAGAGGGAATAGAGACCTTTCGCATCTCGCAAAGGACGTGTGTTTTGTGCTAAATAGTCGGCTTCTTGCGCGCAGGAAATGGTCAAATTACGCAAAGCGGTGCAACCGATGCGCATCATAGGTGTTGCGGGGTCATCAATATTCCAAACCGCATTGGGAGAAGCAAAATCGGTAAAGAGAGAATGCTTTGTTGCGCGGTAATGTTCAAACGAGGGATGTTCTGCGGTGCCGACGTGGTCGAGGTAAAGGTTTGTAAACAGAACCGTTCCAAACTGTATGCCTGCCACGCGGTGTTGCATCAGTCCCTGCGAGGAGACCTCCATCACAACCGTACGAATGCCGCAACGTAGCATATCGGCAAGCGTTTTTTGCAGGGTCAGGGGGTCAGGTGTGGTGTTTGCAGTTTGTAATTGCGTAGCACCGTAAGAGATGCCATTGGTTCCAATGTATCCCGTGGGAACGCCAACCGAATTCAAAATATGGGCAAGCATGTTAGCCGTGGTGGTCTTGCCCTTGGTGCCGGTAATGCCGATGATGTGCATCTTCTCGGAGGGGTCACCCCAAAGCGTGCAAGCAAGCTCCGAGAGGGTTTTACGGCTATTGGGCGTTACAAGAACGCAGGCATCCTCGGGGAGGGGGAGAGGCTCTTCGGCAACAAAAATGCGGCAACCGCGCTCATAGGCGCGAGGAGCCAATGTATGTCCGTCAAAACGCTGACCGCGAATGCAAACAAAAACACTCTCACGGTTTGTTTTTTCCGAGTGATCGGTCAGAGTCATAATTTCAAGGTCGGGAATGCGGTCAAACGGGAAGTGTTTTCCCAAAAGAAGATAAGATCTCATTGCGCCACCTCCAAATCATACGAGGTGGAAAAGCCTATAGGTGTTTTGCCGCAGGCAAGAATGGTTCGATACGCGAGAACGTCGAGAGAATCGACAAAGAATTCTTCGTCGATCCCTTCTTTTTTGAGTAACGAAAGTTCGGTGCAACCAAGCACAATTTTTTTGCAACCGCGAGAAATAAGAGATTGAACAACCTTATGAAACGCCGCCATGTCCGCGGGTTTGTTTTGCTTGATTTGTCCGTAAATCATATTCGAAATCAAGGCTTGCTCTTCCTTTGTGGGGGTGATGCAAGTCAGGTTGCGAGGAGCGCAAAAACGCTCGTAAGCACCGGAGCTGATCGTGCCCTCAGTGGCAAGCAAACCGAAGGTTTTTACGCCAATGCGAGAGAGATGTGCGGTCGTCTCATCAATGATGTTAAGAATAGGTGTTTTACACCCCTTTTGAAGTCCGTCGTAAAAATAGTGCGCAGTGTTGCAGGGGACAACAATCAAATCAACGCCTGCATTCTCCAAGCGGTGTGCTTCCGCAAGCATTACCGGCAGGGGGTCTGGTGCGGATTTGTCGAGTATGTAAGCGGTGCGGTCGGGTGTGGTAGCGCGACTGCTGATGAGCATATCAATGTGGTCAGAGTCACAGCTTGCTTTTGTGTGGCTTGTGAGGAGTTCGCAAAAGTAGACGGTTGACATAGGACCAAGACCGCCAAGGATGCCAAGATACGTGCATTTACTCATGCCGTCACCTCCTCAAGAGGTGCATCGGTGGCACCAAACCAAACCCGATCCATTTCGGCACGGTCGGCAATTACAAAGCGACGTTCCAATTCATCCACGTGGTCCCACACGAGTTTTGTGTAGTGTTCGTTGCAGGGGATGAGATAAAGAATGAGGTCGCCATTGCCAAGTTGATCGGCAAAATCTGCGAGTGCTTGCAACAAAAGCTGTTCGCCTGCCGTTTGGGGAATGCGATGGAATTTCATGCAAAGAGAAAGGCGCGACGCCAAAGGAATTCTGTCGCAAAAAACATGAGAGATCACGCCGTGGCGGCGATACATACGGTGCGCAGTTTCGCTCGCTTCGTGCGTTACACCCAACAAAACGGGAACGATTGCGCCTGACAGTACGTCGTTCATAATGTATTCCATTGCTCGTTCCCCCTTTCTCGGTTAAAAAACACTATATATAGTATATTATAACATACATATTTACAAAATAAAAGGGGAAAGCGAAAAATAATGCAAGAAAATTTTTGCAAAAACGCTTGCTTTTTCGCCCGGTTTTCGGTATAATTAAGGATAGAAAAAAGAAGGACGAAAAGAGAATGAAAAAAGAAAAAATTTACCGTGTTTTTTCGCATCTGCCCGAGCTTGCAACCGAGCGACTCACGCTCCGAAAAATGATCGTGGCTGATGCTTCCGATATGTACGAATACGCCTCTCGCCCCGATGTCACCAAGTATCTGACTTGGAATCCGCACCCCGACCGCGACTTTACGCGCGAGTACCTTGAATACCTTGGAAATCGCTACTCTGCAGGAATGTTTTACGATTGGGCAGTGGTCTACGAGCCCGATTGCAAAATGATCGGTACCTGCGGCTTTACCGCTTTTCATTGCAACAACGATTGTGCCGAGGTCGGCTACGTCCTCAACCCCGAGTATTGGGGACGTGGAATTGCCGTCGAAGCGCTTGAAAAAGTCCTCGAGTTCGGCTTTGAAAACCTTGGACTCAACCGCATTGAGGCAAAGTTTATGGAAGGCAATGACTCCTCACGCCGCGTCATGGAAAAGGTCGGCATGACCTTTGAGGGCATCCAACGCGAGGCAATGCTCATCAAAGGAGTTTACGCCAACGTCGGCGTTTGCGCCATCCTTGCATCCGAATGGAGAGCAAGAAAAAGAAAATAAGAAACACAAAGTGGCTACTTTTCATTGAGATAGCCACTTTTTTATTGCTGCTTAATTTTCCTTATCCTTCCCAAGCGAGTCCGTCACCGTAACAAGTGCCTTACGCTCGTAGCAGGAGAAGATCTCGTCGGTGTTCTTGGGAGCGGTCTTTTGTGTGAGCAGGCTGACGATGGGAACGAGAATCAATCCGCCAAGCATTGCAAATACGCCCGAGAACAGGGAATTGCGGAATACGAAAGAGAGAACGGGAATGTTCGCAACGCTGAACCAT
>JAFYRH010000192.1 GCA_017559555.1 Clostridia bacterium | reverse complement strand
GCATTGGGGCGAATACCAAAGACGTATTCAAAGAGGATGCTGATGGGGAAGAGTCCCGACCATCCCACAAAGTTGGGCTTTGCGGGAGCGCCCTTCGATGCTGTTTCGGGCATATAGTTTTCATAAATGGTTCCGTCGTTTTGGAACACCGTTACCACGTTTTCAAGGCAATTTCGCGCAATATCGTAGGCGAGGTCAAAGTATCCGTTCTTTTCAAGACCCTTGAGCACCATATAGTTGGTGGGAGCCCAAACACTACCCTTCCAATATCTGCCGAGCTCGCTGTAATTGGGGCTGTCTGCCTAAAGGGAAGGAACGCGGCAGGGTCGTTTGAATTCGTTTTCGTTATCGAGGTGCGCCACAAAACGCTCGAGGCGTTCGGGGGGGATGATGTCGGCAAGGAGTGCCCAATAGGAGCCTATCGATTTGACGCAGTTGAGTTCACCGTTCTTCCAAAGGTCATAATAAAAGGCGTCATCCTCGTGCCAAAGCTTGTTGTTGATGACATCGGTCAAGCTCTCGATTTCTTCTTTGAGCAGGGCAATGTTTTCGTCCTTCTCACGACCGATGATCTCTGCAATCTTGACAAGAATTTTTGCCGAGAGAACCTGCTGGATGCAAGCATCTACCCATACCATGTGACCGTGAGAGAATGCAACGTTGTAGTTTGAAGCAAAACGGGGTTGATTGTCCATTCCGCATCCCCAACCCGTCGACCAATAGGTGCCGTCACGCCAAGTGCGGAACTCTTTGAGCCACAGATGGTATGCAAGAAGAGGGTCAAAAATCTTTTTCAGACGTTCTACGTCGCCTGTTTGGGAGTAGTATTCCCACTCCGACCAACCGAGAATATTGGGACCCGTGGAGGAGGGGTCGTGACGCGAAAAATGCTCGCTTGCACGACGTTCGCAAAGCTCGCGGCAAATAAAGCCGTCTTTGTGTTGATGAGAATAGAAATTGTCAAGCGTTTTTTGAAAATTAAACGCACGTGCACCGTATTTGCCGAACATCACAATGAAGGAAGAATCCCACATAAAAAGGTATCCGTTAAATGCGGTGTCGATAAAATTCGAAACAAAATGAAATTCACCGTTGGCAGGCCTCAAGTTTGCAAACGCGGTGCGCCAAGCATAGTTGTAGCAGGCGAGCACGTCATCGCGGCCTTTCCAAACGGGGACGGGAAGCAGATGTGATATCTCCTCATATTTTGGCAGGGGAGCATCCTCTGCAGGCATTGAAAGAAACGCGTTGTTTTTGACAATCGCAGATTCTTCATAGGTCATGTCTTGATTCATTTGAAAGGATGGCATCAATAATACCTCGTTTTTCTTGCAATAAAATCAAATAACGGAGAGCAATTTATCGGTCGCACGGAGTGCGTATTCTTCGAATTTTCCTGCGTCACGCAGATAGAAAAGGATGGTGTAACGGTCACGCAAAATGAGCGCGCGGCGAATGCCTGCAAGAATCATTTCTCTGTCGGTCACCGTAGGGGGAACCTGCATCTTGATGCAAAATTCTTCAACGGCATCAAAATAGGGCAGGTATTTTTCAATGAGGGATCTCAGGTGTGCATCGTTGGTTTCCTCGTAGAGCATCTTGTACATAATGGCAATGAGGCGTGTTGCTTCGCAGACCTCAAGACCGTGCAAATGCGGTGCGTTGCCGGCTTCTACGTCAAAGAGCTCCCACGCGTGTGCTACGATGTGCTCTGAACCCGAAGCGGGACGCGAGTTGCCGGTGTAAGCCATACCGAGTCCGGTTACCAAAAAACCTTCCATAATCGCTTTGATGCAGGCAGGGTCACGGTCGGTCAGCTTATAGCCGTTTTCAAGACATTTGTCGGTGGCGTCGATAACGTCTTTTCCAATCTTCTCGCAAATATATTCGCCCGTGTAGTCGCGCGCAAGCTCCCAATCGAGCATGACCGTGTATTTGCCAAACATATCGCCAATGCCTGAAAGCATCATATCCCAAGGGGCGTCTTTCATTACGTCAAGGTCGGCAATGATGTACTTGGGTGTGGTTGCTTGCACGGTT
>JAFYRH010000191.1 GCA_017559555.1 Clostridia bacterium | reverse complement strand
ATATTTTTGCAAATTTGTTTATAATTATTCATATTTTGCAAGTCTTTTTAAAAAACTTTCATTTTGATTTCGGTTGTGTGCGTATATATTTATATATAAGGATGATTTTCTCACAAAAAATCTGCTTTTTTCGTTTTTATCGAGTTTTCATCTGCAAGTTTTTTGTATAAAAATTACAAAATAACCGTATGATGCATTATTTATGCATTGGTATTTTGTGTAGATTTGCCAAAATAACTTCAAAATTCCACTTTTTTTAATATTTATATTGACACGCGCAAAATATTGATGTATAATATTCATAATCTATTCGTGCATATGCGGGTGCGCACGACTTGGATATACTTTTGGTGTTCAAAAGTTTATTACAAAAAGGAGGTAATAACTATGAAAAAAAGAAGCACTCTCCTGTTGGCACGTGCAATAGCAGTTCTTTCTCTGGCTTTGGCAATCGTGCTTACAATGGCTAGCTGCAACTTGTTCAACAAAAACGAACAACCTGAAAACACCACCCCCACCGAGACGGAGCCTATCGTCATTCCCGAAGGTCCCGAAACCGGTCTTTACTACTATGACAACAACGGTACCGAGTACACGTTGAAGCTTCATAGCGGTAACCAATTCACTCTCTTTAACGGAGCAGAAAAGGCAGGTACGTATACCGTTACCGCAGACGGCGCACTGTCCTTCACTTTTGCTGAAGAAGCTGATGGTACTGCTACCGCTACCATCGTAGACGGTGTTATTACGTTTACCTATCAAAATGCGGAGACTCGTTTCCTCCGTAAGGTTGACTACACCATAACATTCAATACCGACGGCGGTTCCGCAATTGATGCGATCACCGTTGTAAACGGTAAATACGCTACAGCTCCCGCTGATCCCGCAAAGGCAGACTACGTATTTATCGGCTGGTATTCCGATGCAGAGTGCAAGACACCTTTCGTCTTTAACACTACTCCCATCACCGCTAACGTTACTCTCTATGCAAGATGGGCATATAAGGCTCCCGGCACCACCGAGTACACCGTTACCTTTGTTGGTGCAGACGTTGAACCTATGACCACCATTGGCGGTAAGCTTTACGAGATCCCCACCCCCTTTAAGGATGGCTTTACCTTTGGCGGTTGGTGGACCAGTATGAGCGAGGATGCAAACAAGCTCACCGCAAAATACGAAGAGGACGATTCCTTCTCCGCCAACACCACTCTGTACGCACTGTGGATTCTCAATGGCGTTAAGGCTCCCATCGTTGAAGTAACCCTTGACAGCATTTCTTGGGAAGTTGTTGAAGGTGCTTTCCACTATCCCGTTAAGATCACCGACCCCTCCGGCGTTGTTGTATACGAAAGTAACGCAACCGGAACCACCATTCCCTACACCTTCACCACTGCAGGTGAATACAAAATTGAAGTAAGCGCTTACCTCGGCGGCGAAACCACCGAAGTGGCTGTAAGATACTTTACCGCTAAGGGTCTCTCCCGGGTAGACGGACTTAAGATTGAAGAATTCCCGATTCTTACATTCAATCCCGTTCCCAACGCAGAGGCATACTACATCACCATTGTTTGTGGTAACCCTGATCACAAGCACACCGACCTCAACATTGGCAACACCACTGTTTACAACTTTGCAGGTTGTGACATGGTTGAACCCGGTATCACCTTTAGTGTTGTTGCAAAGGCATACGGTTATGCAGATTCCGTTCCCAGCGAAACTCTCACTTACTTGCGCAAGCTGGACGCTGTTACCAACGTTGTTGTAAGCGATGACGTTCTCTCTTGGAACCCCGTTGAAAACGCAACCGATTACACCCTTGAAATCACTGTTGGCGGCGCTACCTTCTCTCTTACCACAAAGGATTGCTCCACCAGCTTGAAGCATTTTGCAAACGGCACAATCACCATCAACATTACTGCAAACGCAAAGGATTATGTTTCCTCTGCTGCAGCTGTATATTCCTACGAAAAGGTTACACTCGCTTCTCCCAGCAACCTCACCGTTTCGGCTGATATCCTCAGCTGGGATGCAGTTGCAGGCGAAAACATCTCCTACATCGTTTACATCAACGATGTTGCATACACTGTAACCACCAACTCGCTCAACTTTAGCGAAATCGAACTCTCTGCTACGGCAGGCGACGTTTTGAACATTAACATTATTGCTACAAACGGAACTTCCCTTTCTGCTTCCAGCGATAACATTACCGTAAACTACGGTGTGTTTGGCGGCACTCTTAACTATGACAAGGGAATTCTTTCTTGGGAAGCCGTTCTCGGCTTTAGCGGTCAGTTCGAGGTTAAGGTTGGCTCCGGCGAATCCTTCACCGTTGCTGCTACCTCTTCTCCCATCACCTTCAACGAAGGCGGAAACGTTAAGATCGCTGTACGCTTTGTAAGCACCGGCAGCTACATTTCCGAATGGAAAGAAATCACCGTAGACGTTTACTCCATCACCTTTGACTCCCGTATGGGCTCCGGCGTTGGTAAGGTTTACTTCGTTGCCGGTGATTACGTAACTCTCCCCACCGAAACCACTCGCGTTGGTTACACCTTTAACAACTGGTACAACTCTGCTGACGTTAACGGCAAGCTGGTTACCGACGGCATCTTTGAAGAAGCAGCTGACGTAGTTCTCTACGCTCACTGGAAGGCAAACACATATAAGGCAATTTACACCGTTGACGAAACCGTTGACGAAGTAGTAAACGGCTCTACCGATGACGTTGTATACGATTCTGCATTCCAACTTGCAATTCCCACAAGTGACGCAGGTGCGTTTATCGGTTGGTACACCGGCCCCAACGGCTCCGGTATTCAACTGACTGACGATAGCGGTGTGTCTAAGGGCAACTGGACTATCGCAGCAGACACTGCTGTTTACCCCATGTTCGCTGAAGGCGTTCTCAGCTTTGTTGAACAACAAGACGGCACTTGGGGCGTTACCGCAGGACCTGCAATCAGTATTGTTGGACACGTTGTTGTTCCTCAAACTTATCAAGACAAACCCGTTACCGTAATTCTTGAGAATGCATTCTATAAGAATTACTCCATGCGCAGCATTTCTATCCCCAATACCGTTAAGGTTATTGGTGTAGGTGCATTCGAAGAAGCTCGTGCTCTTGCAAACATTGAAGTTCGTGAAATCGAAGGCGCTATCAATCCCGTTTACTCTTCTTACGACGGCGCTCTCATTAAGAACGACCTCGGCACTGTTTATCTCGAATTCGTTCCTCGTGTAAAATCCGGAACTCTCACAATTCCCGAAGGCGTAGATGCTATTCGTGCAAAGGCATTCTACTTCACTCCCTTTATCGAAAAGGTTATCATTTCGAAGGATCTTACCAGAATCGCCGATCAAGCATTCTATGATTGCGAAGCTCTGAAGGAAATCGAATTTGTTAACGATGGTCTCAAGTATCTCACCGTTGATGACGGTGCATTCGTTAACACTCCTGTTCTCGAAGTAATCAAATTCCCTGCAAGACTTGCAAACATTTCTATTTCCACACTCAATTCTGTTGCTTCTCTGAGCACAGTATTTGTACATGAAGGTGGCGAACATTACGGCTCTACCGTTGATGGCATCCTCACCAACGGTGCACAGGATACT
This sequence comes from Clostridia bacterium, assembly GCA_017559555.1. Lineage (GTDB taxonomy): Bacteria > Bacillota > Clostridia > Oscillospirales > CAG-272 > UMGS1865. The sequence goes on along the minus strand of JAFYRH010000191.1, from coordinate 2,701 downwards.
ATCCTTTACGTTCCTACCTCTTGGAAGGGTAACGTTGTTATTCCCGTAGGCGTAACCGCAATCGGCGATAACGCATTTGCAAACCGCACAGGTGTAACATCCGTTACTATCCCCTCTTGGGTTACCTCTATTGGCAAATATGCATTTGCTAACACACCTTACCTAACCTCTGTTACCATTGAGGGTGGCAAGTTTGAAACCCTTACCATTGGCGAATATGCATTTGCAGGCTGCAACTCCCTGACCACTCTTGTAATCAACGGTGGCTCCACCCTTGACTACGGTGCATTGGTTATCGGCGACTATGCATTTGCAAACAACTCCAAGTTGACAACTCCTCAAATTTCTGAAAACGCAAACATCACCACCATCGGTGCTTACGCATTCAGTGGCTGTTCTGCAATTTCTGAAGTAGTTATCCAAAAGACCACTACTACTATTGGCGAAAGAGCATACGCTCAATGCTCCAACATCAGCAAGGTAAGCTTTGCTGACGGTGCTAACGTTGCATTCGGTTCCTTCGTATTTGAGGGATGCCAAAAGCTCAGCACCATTAGTCTCCCCTCCACCATCACCGTTTTCGACGGTTCTGTATTTGCAGGCTGCAACTTCATTTCCGAAATCATTGTATCTGCAGATAACCCCGCTCTCTCCTCGGTTGACGGTATTCTTTACGACAAGAACCAAACCACCGTTCTTTACTGTCCTAAGGAAAAGGTTGTTGACATGACAACTCTTCCCGAAACAGTTACCAAGATCGGTACCGCAGCATTCCAAGCTAACCCCTACATCACAACACTCGTAATTCCTGCAAGAATTACCGAAATTGGTGAAGTGGCATTTGAAAACTGCGTAAACCTCACCTCTGTTGTATTTGAAGGCACCTCGGACGTTGTTCTTGGCAACTCCGCATTTGCAAACTGTCCTCAACTCACAGCAGTAACTCTCCCCGGTGGATTGACAAACATCAGCGAGAAAGCATTCTATTTGACTGCAATCTCCGAGATCACCCTCCCCGAAACCGTTGTTTCTATCGGTGCTTATGCATTTGCTAAGACCAATATTGCAACACTTACTATTCCCGCTTCTGTTGCTACTATCGCAGAAGGTGCTTTCAGCAGTTGCGCAAAACTCACAACCGTTACCTTTGTTGAAGGTGGCACTGCTGCCCTCCAACTCGGTACTCTCACCAACGAAGTAGGTGTATTTGAAGGTTCTACAGCAATTACCACAGTAGTTCTGCCCAAGAACATTGAGCTTGTTGGTAGCCGCACTTTCTACAACATTCAAAAAATCACCACGATGACCATCCCCGCGGATGCATCTCTCAAGACCATTGGTGATTGGGCATTCTACTACAACAAGTTCAATGCAATCACTCTTCCCGAAGGTCTTACCTACATTGGTGCTAACGCATTTGACCATTGCCAAGGTACCAGCTTCAAGACCCTCGTTATTCCTACAACCGTTACCGAAATCGGTTATCAAGCATTCAACTATTGTAACAAGCTCACCACTGTTACCTTCACCGAAGGTGGCAACGCAAGCCTGAAGCTCGGCAAAGAAGCATTCAGATACTGCTCTGCTATGACCACTATCGCTCTTCCCTCTCGTTTGGATCAAGCGTATGAGGTAATGACTACCGATGGCGGTCTCCAACTCACAACCTTCCCCACCATCTTCACCAGCTGTAGCGCACTTAAGTACGTTTACGTAAACGACGGCGGCGAAAAGTATGATGACCTCAACGGTATCTTCTGCGAATTGAATAGCTACGGCGAAATCGCTCGCGTAATCTTCTGTCCCGTTAAGAACCCCGGTACAAAACTCAGTTCTGCAGCTGCAGACAAGGCTGTTGTTACCATCCCCTACACCGTTACCCAAGTTGACAACGGTGCGTTCAACGGTGTTTCTGTTCTGACAAAGATCGTATTTGAAGACACCCCCGAATGGAACGGCAGACCCACCCTTGTAATCGGTAATGCTAACTACAGCGGCTATGCTGCTGCTGACGACTCTTACCCCGTATTCAAGAGTACCACAATCGTTACCATCGACCTTCCCATTCAACTCAAGGCTCTTGGTTTCGGTGCTTTCCACACCATGTCGAAGCTGACTACTCTCTCCTTCGATACAAACGGTGCTGCTCTTGATATCGTTGGTCAAAGAGCAATCTACAAGGTTACCGTATTGACCTCTCTTGCACTGCCCAAGCTTGCAAGTCTCTCTAAGTATGCTGTTAGTGGAAACACTAAGTTGGCAACACTCACCATTGCTCCCGGATCCACTGTAGAAGAGATTCCTGCCAATGCATTCTACGAAAACAAAGCACTCACTGCATTTGTAGTTCCCGCATCTGTTAAGGTAATCGGTGCCAGTGCATTCACATGCTCCGGTACCTACTCCGCTAACAAGCTCGCTTCTATCACCTTTGAAGAAGGCTCTAAGCTCCAATACATTGGCGATAAGGCATTTGCTAACATTCCTCTTACAAGCTTCACCTTCCCCGAGACCGTTACCACCATTGGCACCAGCGTTTTGTCGAACTGTGGTGCTCTTACAACCTTGGGATTGAACAGCTCGATGAAGAACCTCTTTGCAAGTGACGGAACAAGCATTGTTGCAGGCTTGACTAAACTGACAACGATTATCGTTCCCGAAAACAACCCCTACCTCGTAGCTGACGCTTACGGTGTACTTT
>JAFYRH010000190.1 GCA_017559555.1 Clostridia bacterium | reverse complement strand
GGCACCTTAATTGACGATCTTGTCACAAAAGGAACCAACGAACCCTACCGTATGATGACTTCCCGTTCGGAATATCGCCTGCTTTTGCGCCAAGACAACGCAGATTTGCGCTTAACCCCTATCGGATATGAAGCAGGACTCATTGATGAGGCGCGTTATCAAGCGTTTTTGCGCAAAAAAGAGACTCAAAAAGCCGAAAAAGAGCGTCTTGAGACCACTTTTGTCTCTCCTAACGTTGCCAACCCACTTTTAGAACGCATTGGTGAGACTCCCCTTAAATCAGGCTCTTCATTGGCAAATTTGCTTCGCAGACCCGCAGTTACTTATGATTTGTTAGCAGAAATTGACCCGGATCGCCCAATTTTGCCTTATTCTGTGCGACTTTCGGTCGAAACCGACACAAAATACAAGGGTTACACTGACAGACAAGTAGCAGAAGTAGAAAGGCAAAAGAAATTTGAGTCCAAACTACTCCCCGACAATATTGATTACAAGCAAATCAAGGGATTGCGCTTGGAAGCTGCACAAAAACTTTCCAATATTCGCCCCAAAACTCTTGGTCAGGCTGCCCGCGTAAGTGGCGTTAACCCCGCAGATATTACCGTTTTGATGATTTATTTAGAAATGAAATGAGGTTTTTCCTTGGATTTTACTACTTTTTCGCAGATTTTTGCCTCTGCAGCCGCTAAAAACGGCATTTTGTCACCAAACGAGGTACAAATGCAACAATTTTACCGTTTTACCGAGCATCTCCTTGAGGTAAACGCGCACACCAACCTAACAGCTATTCGAGAACCGGTTGGAATTATTGAAAAACACTACATCGATTCTCTTTTGGCGATGGATTACTTTCCGGAAGGCGCACGAGTGCTTGATTTAGGATGTGGACCCGGTTTTCCTTCTATTCCTCTTGCTATCATGCGTCCCGATTTAAAGATTACCGCCCTTGATAGTACAGCAAAAAAGATTGATTTTGTGCAAAAAAGTGCAGAAATTTTGCAATTATCCAACCTAAACGCCATTTCCGGGCGCGCAGAGGATCTAAAACTCAGAAAAACACTTGGGAAATTCGATATTGTCACCAGCAGAGCCGTTGCACGGTTAAATGTTCTGTGCGAACTTTGTCTTCCTTATTTAAAGACTGGTGGAAGCTTAATTGCGCTCAAAGGAGCAAAGTTTGAAGAGGAGCTAACCGATGCTACCAATGCTATCAAGATTTTGGGCGGAGAAACCACCAAAACCGAGCAAAAAGAGCTTATTACTGCCAAAAATCAAGCAGAAACACGTGGAATCATCGAAATTCAGCTCAAAAAAGAGCCCCCCGCACAGTATCCGCGTGCTTATGCCGCAATTCTTAAAAAGCCGTTATAAAAAGTTTCACGTGAAACAATTCTCACCAAGTGGTGTATGTTTCACGTGAAACTTTTTCTTTTTGCCAGTTTTCGGTTTGTGCGGAGAGATCGATTTTTGTGTATGTTTCACGTGAAACATGCTTGTTGTTTTATGTGGTTTGTTTCACGTGAAACATCAAAAAAGTTGAGAATTATTTGCAAAAAACATTGCATTTTTGCAAAAACTGTGGTATAATAATAAAAAACACCATCTTTACTATTACATCAAAGAGAGGATTTACATTTATGGGAAAAATTATTGCTTTCGCAAACCAAAAAGGCGGCGTTGGTAAGACAACTTCCGCAGTAAATATCGCAGCTTCTCTGGGCGTTTTGGGTTACAAGGTGCTTATGATTGACCTCGACCCCCAAGGAAATGCTACAAGTGGCTTAGGAATCATCAAAAAAAGCTTGAAAATGACTGCTTTTGATCTTTTAACAACCGACGCAACTGTTCAAGACGTTATTATTAAGACAAAATTTGATAATTTGAGCATCATTCCTACTAATACAACACTTGCTCGTGCAGAATATGAACTCGCAGACGTTGAAAATGGCGAATTTGTTATCAAAAACAAGCTTGCTCCCGTTATTGATGGCTTTGATTACGTTATTATTGACTGTCCTCCGTCTCTTGGAATGCTCACAGTTAACGCAATGACTGCCGCAAACGGTGTTGTTATCCCCATGCAATGCGAATTTTTCGCGCTTGAGGGGCTTTCTCAGCTCATGTTCACCATTAGCCGCATCAAATCCCACTATAATAAGGATTTGAACGTTACCGGTATTCTGATTACCATGTACAACAACCGTCTCATTCTTTCTGCACAAGTTCTCAACGAGTTGAGAAAACACTATGCAGACAAGTTGTTTGAGACCACTGTTTCGAGAAACGTTAAGCTTTCTGAAGCTCCCAGCTTTGGTTTGCCCGTTTATTACCACGAAAAGCGCTCTAAAGGTGCAGTTGAGTACCTGAATATTGCAAAAGAGCTTGCAGAGCGCATTTAAGGAGGTAGAAAATGGCAAAATCGAGAAGTGGACTGGGTCGCGACTTCTATTCCTTGCTTGATGACAACATTTTAGCAAGCGACGAGACGTCCGCTGCCACCAATTTGCGCATTTCGCAAGTAGAGCCTCGCAGTGATCAGCCCCGTAAGGAATTTTCTCCCGAGGCGCTTGGTCAATTGGCAGATTCTATTGCACAATTTGGCGTTTTGCAGCCCATTATTGTACGTGAAAGCGCATTTTTAGAAGGAAACTACGAAATTATTGCAGGTGAACGTCGTTGGAGAGCCTCCAAAATGGCAGGGCTGAGCGAAATTCCCGCAGTTATCCTTGATGGAGACGATCTCAAAGCGGCTCAAATTGCAGTTATTGAGAACGTACAACGCGAAAACCTCAATCCCGTGGAAGAAGCTTTCGCTTATGATGCATTGATCGAGCGTTTTGGCTTGACGCAAGAACAGGTTGCAAAGCAAGTGGGCAAGAGCCGTTCGGCAATCACCAACTGTCTGCGCCTTTTGGAGCTCCCCGACGAAGTTCTTGATCTTTTGAAGCGTGGGGAACTCTCCGCAGGCCATGCTCGTGCGCTGCTTGGTCTTGAAAATGAAGATCAAATGGCTCCTTTGGCTGCAAAAATTGTAGAAAAAGGACTTTCTGTTCGCGACGTAGAGCGCACCGTTCGTTTAATGAACTACACCCCCGAGGAAGTTGATACAGTTGAACAAAACGAAGCTAAACAAAGAAAGGCTTATATGCACGATCTTGAGCATCGCGCAGTTTCTGTTCTCGGTAGACGCGTTCGCATCCTCAAAACAGCAAAAAAGAAGGTTGTTGAGCTCGCTTATAGCGACGATGACGACTTGGCAGAGCTCCTCAAGAGCATTTGTGGCGGAGACTTTTTCGCCGATAACGACTAAAAAATTGGAGAAAAATAATGTTAGATATCAAATATATTAAAGAAAAACCCGAAGAAGTGATTGCAAGATTGGCAAAAAAAGGAAAAGATGGAAAAAATGATATAGAAGCAATTCTTTCCTTGGATGCAGAGCGTCGCGCAATCATTGGCGAAGTTGAACAACTCAAGGCAAAACAAAACCAAACCAACAAGCTCATCCCGCAATACAAAAAAGAGGGTAAGGATGTTTCCGCAATTTTTGCAGAAATGAAAGAGCTTGGTGCAAAAATCAAGGCTGATGACGAAAGATTGAAAGAAGTTGAAACACAACTCACTTCCTTTATGCTCGGTCTCCCCAATCTTCCCGACGAAGACCTTCTCCCCGGCGGAAAAGAGAACAATGAACCTCTCCGTTACTACGGTGAACCCAGAAAGTTCGATTTTGAGTTCAAAAATCACGTTGATCTCTGCACAGACCTGGGTCTTATCGACTACAAGCGCGGTGCGAAGCTCTCCGGCAACGGTTTTTGGATCTATTCCGGCATCGGTGCACGTCTTGAATGGGCGCTCCTGAACTACTTTATTGATTATCATACTGGAAATAATTACCAGTTGATGCTTGTTCCTCACATGTTGGGCTATGAATGCGGTCTGACCGCAGGTCAATTCCCTAAATTCCAAGACGAAGTTTATTGGATGGAGACCGCAGAGGACGAAAGACGTCGTTTTATGCTCCCCACAGCAGAGACCGCATTGGTTTCTTTGCACCGTGACGAGATTTTGACCGAGGCTGATCTGCCCAAAAAGTATATCAGCTACACACCTTGCTTCCGCCGTGAGGCAGGTTCTTATCGCGCTGACGAGCGCGGCATGGTACGCGGACACCAATTCAACAAGGTTGAAATGGTTCAATACACCCTGCCCGAAAAGAGCGACGAGGCATTTGAAGAGCTCGTAGCGAACGCAGAAGGTCTTGTTAAGGGTCTTGGCTTCCACTTCCGTACCGTTAAGCTCGCTGCTGAGGACTGCTCCGCATCGATGGCTCGCACCTACGACATCGAAATCAACATTCCTTCGATGAACGGTTATAAGGAAGTTTCCTCTGTTTCCAATGCTCGTGATTACCAAGCAAGACGCGGTATGATGCGCGTTAAGCGCGACAACGGAAAGACCGAATTCTTGCACACGCTCAACGGTTCCGGTCTTGCAACCAGCCGTATTTTCCCCGCATTGGTAGAGCAAAATCAAAATGCCGACGGCAGCGTAACTGTTCCCGAGGTTCTTCGCAAATATATCGGTCTTGACGTTATCAAAAAATAATTTTTCTCCCTATAAACTGTAAAGGAGAGTAAATATGCAACACCCCGTTACTGTTTTTTCGGCTGCCGCAACCCCTTCTTTTTGGGAGCAATTTGCAGGATGGTATCAAAATTCGACGTTTGGTGAGCTGATCACCTACTTTCACCAAACTTATTTTTCCATCCGTTTTGGCGCGTATGATAATTTTTCGATTACCGAGCAAACCGCAAGTATTATTAACAAAATTATCCCTGCTTTAATTTTAGGCATTATTCTTGCCACCATTGCAACGGTCTTTTGCCGTCGTATTGTAGGCGAATTTGTAAGGACGTTACTCAAAAACGAGGCATTGAGTCCCGAAGCGGGAATGACTTTGTTGGATTCCGGCGCGTTTCGAAGCACGGTTATCCGTCGCGAATTGTGCCACAGTGCGTATTTGAAAAAGGTTGTTTTTTGCCGCGAAGAGCAGGAATATCTGAGCGAAAAAGGGAAGGACGCAACCTATAAAATTGATTTTACAAGAGATCATTTTTATATTCCCGAAGACCTCAAATACCGTGCGGAAAATCGTTTTAATCCCAAGGGGTCCGGTTGGCTTTCTGCTGTGCTGACGGTTATTTTGGTTCCTGTTTTTGTAGGACTGCTTTGCCGTTTTTTGCCCAACATATTGCAATTAGCCGATTCCTTGATCACGCTTTTGGCACCGTAAAAAAAGCACTCGTGAGTTAGAGCGTCACTCCAAAGGACGGTTTTGCAAGAATACGGTATATCGCGAAAGAGGTATGCCGTATTTTTGCATTTGTGACCACAAATGCAGTGCTTGTCAAGAAAATTGATAAGTTATAGACGAACATATTTTCTCACGAAATCGTGAGCGTTGCTTGACTTTCTGTTAACAATATGCTATAATACTTTTAAGAGAGAGAAGGAGCGTTTAACAATGGTTTGTTATGATAGATTGTGGAAATTACTAATTGATAAAAAAATGAATCGTACCGAGCTAAAAAACAAATCTGATATTAGCTTTAATGTATTAGCAAAAATGGGACGTAACGAGTTTGTGTCTTTAGAGAGCCTGTATAAAATTTGCAATACGCTTAACTGTGATATAAGTGAAATTATGGAGTTTAGAAGAAATGAAGCTACTTGATTTTGCAATATGTAACACAACTGAATATGTCAAGAAAATGCCTAAAGATTTGAGGAAAAAATATGGTCAGTTTTTCACGAGCAAAGAAACCGCAATCTTTATGGCTGAATTGTTTGATATTTTCTCTAACAAGACTACGCTGAAAATTCTTGATGCTGGAGCAGGCTCTGGAATACTGTCTATCGCTTTGTTAGAAAGATTACAAACTTTTCCACATATACAAAGCATTGAACTGACTTGTTATGAAAACGATCCTCACATTATTGATTTGCTTAAAGATAATCTAACGTGGGCACAAAATAATAGTAATGTCAGGTTTTCTTACGCCATCCGCACTGAAAATTATATTCTTTCCCAAGATTTAGAATACAACGAAAAACTCGGTGCGAATCCATCGCCCGAAAAATATGATTTGGTCATCGGCAATCCGCCGTATATGAAAATTTCAAAGGACGCATTTGAAGCAAAGACTATGTCCGATGTGTGCTATGGCGCACCAAATCTTTATTTCCTTTTTGCAACTATGGGCGTGTTTAATCTTGAAAACAACGGCGAAATGGTATATATTATTCCTCGTTCGTGGACTTCGGGTGCTTACTTTAAAAGATTCCGTCAAAAATTTTTAAGTGAATGCGTTTTGGAGCATATTCATTTGTTTGTAAGTAGAGATAAAGTTTTTGAAACCGAAAGTGTTTTGCAAGAAACAATGATTATCAAAGTTTGCAAGACAAAACAAAAACCTCAAAACATCACAATAACTACAAGTCAATCTAATAGCGACTTCAGCAATAAAACACATTTTCTTGCTCCGTATGATTCTGTGGTTTCGGGTGAAGATTGTTATGTATATTTAACTACTACGGAGAGTGAAACAGAAACCCTCAAAACTCTTAACCGTTGGAATGACACTCTATTGAGTATAGGCTTAAAAATGAAAACAGGGTTGACTGTTGATTTTAGAAACAGAGATATGCTTCGTGATGTAGCTGAACCACAGGCAGTGCCGTTGTTTTACTCTCAACACATTCAGAATGGAAAAGTCGTATTTCCCATTGAACGAGAACACGAATATATTGTAACAGAACAAGAGGGGCTGTTGCAAACGAATACAAATTATCTGTTTGTAAAACGCTTTACTGCAAAAGAAGAACATAGACGTTTGCAGTGTGGGATTTACTTGGCACAAAAAAATCCGCAATACTCTCAAATAAGCACACTAAACAAAATTAACTTTATTACAGGAACCAAAGCTCTAACAGATTGTGTTGTTCACGGATTATATGTTTTGTTTAATTCTACGCTATATGATTCTTACTACAGAATATTGAACGGTTCTACACAGGTAAATTCTACAGAAATCAATTCTATGCCCGTTCCACCGATGAACATAATAGAAGCCATGGGGAAAGAGCTAATTAGAGAACGCGATTATTCTGAAATATCGTGTGACAGAATTTTAAGGAGTTATCTATGAGTAAAATTGATGAAGCAAGACGAATATTAAGCGATTTACAAGTGCCAAGTAAGCAACAAGCGGATTTGTGTTGCTACACTCTTTTGGCTATGGCAAATCTTAAAGAAACGGACTCTTGGGCTAATGCGACAAATGCTTGGATTCGTATTCACGATGTGATTTCCTATACAAAAGAGTTTTACGGCGTATCCTATGCCGAAAACAGCCGCGAAACTTTCCGCAAACAAGCTATGCATCATTTTAGGAACGCAGCATTTATAGAGGATAATGGAAAGGCAACGAAT
>JAFYRH010000189.1 GCA_017559555.1 Clostridia bacterium | reverse complement strand
TGTGCTTGTTGGGAAAAGTATGGCTATCTTTCCGATACCCATACCGCAGTTGCTATTTCTGCCGCTGAACAATACATTGCAGAGAGCGGAGATATGCTCCCCATGGTAATCGACTCTACCGCAAGTCCCTACAAATTTGCAAACAACGTTTACCGTGCAGTAACCGCAAAAGAACCTGAATCCGATCTTGCCGCACTTGATGCACTTTCCAGAGAGACCGAAACAGAAATCCCCTATCCTTTGGCAGGTTTGGCACAAAGAAAGGTTCGTTTTGAAAAGGTTGTAAGAAAAGAAGATATGGCTTCTGCCGTTTTGGAATATCTCAATATTCAATAATTTTTGACCATGCAGATAGTTTCCGTAAAATTACAAGACAGATAATATGACATACTGTATTTCGGATATTCACGGCGAATACGATTTGTTTATGCGATTGCTTGAGAAAATCAAATTTTCAAGTAACGACCGTTTAATTGTTTGTGGAGATTTTATCGACAAAGGAACAGCTTCAATTCGTTTAGCCAAAGCCATTTTTAAACTCCCAAATGTATATTGTATTATGGGCAATCATGAGTATATGTTTCTTAAATTTTACCGTTCAAAAATGCATTCATCAATTTTAAATTTTGATGACATGCTTTGGCATCTACAAGAATATTTCCCTGTCGAAAACACTTTACTTGATTGGAACACTGTAGATATGCTCGTGGATTTGCCGTATTATTTTGAGGAGAAGGACTTCATTTGTGTTCACGCCGGTGTTCCTTTGGATAACAGTGGAAGAATCCTTCCTCTCGCAGAAGGTCTTCCCGAGGAATTTGTTTATGATAGGCAATTCAAAAGCCCAGAGATTTTGCCGAAAGAAAGCAAATGCGTTCTTTTTGGACATACTCCAACGACATCCATAACCCCCAACCCCAAAATTCTTGCATATCCCAAAATCGGTCATTATCTGAACAAACAGAATATAGCCAATTATTTCAAGATACATTTGGACACAGGTGTAAGTATGTCCGGCGTTTTGGGTTGCTTTTGCGTCGATACCTGTCGAGCATTTTATGTCACAAAATAGATTGAAACATTTAAATTAAAACAAAAGAGGCTGTCTCAAACGCTTCAAATTTTGCATTAAAGACAGCCCCTTGCGGGATATTTTAGAATTCCTTAGGCTTAAAGGTTGCGCAGAGTGTATCGCCCGATGTGGATGCGTTTTGAGGACCTACGGCAATCTCACTTGCCGTGCAGTGGGTATCGCAATCGTGATAGTAGCAGTTTTGTACGTTACACTTGATGCCCTTGATGTGCTTGCAGCAATCATTTTGCTTCTTCATTTCCATTTTTCTTTCCCCCTTGCGGTTTTATGCAAAAGACTATTTGCCTTCGCTGTATGTAGTCTTTCCGCCAAACCGCCACTTTATACGACCAGAAAGGAGGTTCATTTGTGGCACTTTTCGTTATAGCCGATCTGCATTTGTCATCAGATGGCACAAAATCTATGGAAAAATTCGGCTCCAGATGGGCCGACTATATGCAAAGGCTTCAAAAAAATTGGAAAGCCGTTGTTCGCCCCGAAGATACGGTTATTATTCCCGGTGATATTTCTTGGAGTCTCAAACTTGAAGATTCCCTTGAAGATTTTCGATTTTTAAATGCTTTGCCCGGCAAAAAACTCATTGGTAAGGGCAATCACGATTTTTGGTGGTCGACCGCCAGCAAAATGAAAGCATTTTTTGCCGAAAACGAGCTCGACACTATTGATATTCTATACAACAACGCCTATGATATGGGCAACTGCATCATTTGCGGAGCGAGAGGCTGGTTTGTTGAGGAATCGCAACAACACACTGTTGGAACGGTTGATTACAACCGCATTGTCAATCGCGAAATTATTCGATTGCGTATGAGCCTTGATGAGGCAGTTAAATTACGTGGCGAAACAGACAAGCCGATTATTCCCTTTTTCCACTTCCCGCCCGTTTGGTGCGACTTTGTTTGCCGCGAAATTGTGGACGTTTTGAAAGAATATAACATTAAAACCTGCTACCACGGACACATTCACGGTATGTACGGAGTTGGACAAAAAACACAGTTTGAGGGCATTGATTTCATCATATGCGCCGCTGACCATTTGCTTTTCACTCCTTTGCCTGTTTTTATATAATAAAATGAAGTTTTTGCCTTGAAATTTTGCAAAATCTATTGACAAAACGGCAAAAAAATTATACAATATTATCTGTATGTAATAAAATTTACCATAAACCTTTGGAGGACATTTTAAAATGAGTTTGATCAAATCTACAAAAGCCGAAAAGAGCACCTACAAATTGGAGTTCTCGGTAGATAAGGCTACCTTTGATAAGGCAGTATCCAACGTTTACCACAAGCAAGTAGGCAAAATTGCAGTTCCCGGCTTCCGCAAGGGCAAGGCTCCCCGTTCCGTAATCGAAAAGATGTACGGCAAGGGATTCTTCTATGAAGATGCTATCAACGAGGTTCTTCCCGATGCTTTTGACGAAGCACTGAAGGAATCCAAGCTCGACATGGTAGGCCAACCCGAGTTCGATATCGTTTCTATCGACGATAACGGCGTTGTTATGTCTGCAATTGTTGCAGTTAAGCCCAACGTAAAGATTGCTGATTACCTCGGCATTGAAGCTGAAAAGAACGTTGCTGAAGTTACCGATGAAGAAATCGAAAACGAAATCAATACCGTTCGTGAGCGCAACTCCCGTGAAATCGAAGTTACCGACGCTGCAGCAGTTATGGGTGATGTTTGCCACATCAACTATGAAGGCTTTGTTGACGGTGTTGCATTTGAAGGCGGAAAGGGCGAAGACTATCCCCTTAAGCTCGGTTCCGGCAACTTCATTCCCGGCTTCGAAGAAGAAATCGTTGGTCACAAGGTTGGCGAAGACTTTGACGTAAACGTTACCTTCCCCACCGAATACCACGCAAAAGAGCTTGCAGGCAAGCCCGCAGTATTCAAGACCACCATTCTCAAGATCAAGCACATCGAACTTCCCGAGTTGGATGACGATTTTGCAAAAGACGTTTCCGAATTTGACACAATGGATGAATATCGTGCTGACGTTAAGGCAAAAATTGCTAAGAGACATGAAACCGAAGCAGAAAACCGTTTCGAATCCGCAATTCTCGATATCCTTATCGAAAAGCTCGAGGCTGACATTCCCGAGGCTATGTTCGTAGCTGAAACCGAAAACTTTGTTCGCGACTATGACAACCGTCTGCGTATGCAAGGCCTTGACCTCAAGACCTACTTCCAATACACCGGCATGACTCTTGATCAACTTCGCGAGTCTCTCAGACCTCAAGCTGAAAAGCAAGTTAAGCTTCGCCTCGCTCTTGAAAAGATCGCAAAGGCTGAAAAGCTGAAGGCTTCCAAGACCGAAATCAACGCTGAGTACAAGCGCATTGCCGACGAATACCAAATGGACGTTGAAAAGGTTCGCGAGCTGATTCCCGAGGAATCTATCGCAGAAGACATCAAGGTCAAGAAGGCAGTAGATCTGGTTAAAGAGAACGCAATCATTAAGTAAGAACTCTTCATTTCTATTTGAACCGGAAGTCGCATCTGCTATTTCCGGTTCATTATTTCATAAGAAAAGAGGTATTTTATATGTTCGACCCCAAACTTTATACACAGGATGCACTCGTTCCCATGGTTGTAGAACAAACCAACCGCGGCGAGCGTTCCTATGATATTTTCTCGAGACTCCTCAACGACCGTGTTATCTTCCTCTCCGACGAGGTAAACGATACCACCGCTTCCCTCGTTGTTGCGCAAATGCTCTTCCTCGAAGCGCAAGATCCCGATAAGGATATTTCCTTCTATATCAATTCCCCCGGTGGAAGCGTCAGCGCAGGTATGGCAATTTACGACACCATGAACTTTATCAAATGTGACGTATCTACCATTTGCATCGGCATGGCGGCAAGCATGGGCGCGTTCCTGCTCTCCTCCGGCACTAAAGGCAAACGTTTTGCTCTGCCGCACAGTGAAATTATGATTCACCAACCCTTGGGTGGTGCGCGCGGTCAAGCAACCGATATCGAAATTCAAGCAAAGCATATTCTTCGCACAAAAGCTATCTTGAATAAGATCCTTGCAGAAAACACCGGCAAGCCCTTGGAAATCATTGAAAAAGACACCGACCGTGACAACTATATGACCGCTGAAGAAGCCCTTAATTACGGTTTGATCGATAAGATTTTGACCCATCGCCCCTGACGATTTATTGAAAGGATTATCGCATTTTTATGGCAGACAAAAACAAAACAACCGGCAATAATTTGCGTCATTGTTCCTTTTGCGGCAGAAATGAGCACCAGGTCAGCTTTTTGATCCCCTCGCAATCCGGCACATATATTTGTGATCTTTGCGTAGAGCAATGCAGCGACCTGATCGAGCAGATCGACAAAAACGTACCCGGACTGAATGATGGAAAAATGTCGCTTGCCGAGCTTCCACGCCCGATGCA